>NZ_MXQD01000065.1:0-2753 GCF_002165585.1 Paenibacillus sp. MY03
GGGTCACGGGTGTCCATGATCGACTATAGCTACATTTCCAGCTTTGCACCCAATGAACACAATAAATCGAAAGTCCCTTATATTTGATAAGTAACCGCAGTCCGGTCATGCCGGCTGCGGTTATTTATGTTGTTCTTTCAAGCGAGCTCTGCTAAAATGAACTTGACTTATTAAAGTGATTTAATAAGTCTTCGATTTTTGTTGGAAAGGTTGGGGACCTTATGACGAACGAGTCGTTCCTGTATCGGATCCGGGCAGGACTTATAACGATGGGAAGCGCGACGAAGGCGGAGCTCAGCCAGCGGCTGGGGATCAGCTTTCCGACGATCAGCAAATTCATGGCTCAGATGGAGAAGGACGGCGAGATCAGTTATACGGGCGACGATGATTCCAGCGGCGGTCGCAGGGCCAAGCGTTATGCCTACGATCCGGAATACATGCTGGGACTAGCCATCTTCATTGAGAAGGACGAGACAAGCTACTCTATCTTTGATTGCATAGGTAAGATCAAGGAGCAGGGAGTCAAGCCGAGCGTTATCGAACATGACGCGGGCCTGCTTGCCAACCTTATCGAATCGTTGATTGAGCGGTATCCGCGGCTTCGATCGATCGCCATCGGCGTTCCCGGCGCCGTTAATAACGGCAAGATTATTTTCATCCCTCCGTATCAGCAATTCCTTGACTATGATCTAAAAGAGGAATTCGAGTCCCGGTTCCAGATACCGGTTGTGGTCGAGAACGATATGAACGCCTCGGTACTTGGATACGCATCGAACTTCGAGATGGAGGGCGAATCGCTTATCTATCTTTATTTCGGTCAGAACGGACCTGGCTCCGGCATTATGATCAACGGAGATGTCGTGCGGGGAAGCACGTTTTTCTCCGGGGAAATTTCTTTCGTGCCTCAGTATGACAAACAATCTTTCCTTCAAGCGCTGCGAATGGAAGAACGCAATAGCCGTATTCAATTGACGGGAGAAGGGCAGATCGATGCCGTCGCTCGTCTGATCGCGACATTTGCAGCCATTCTTAACCCGCGGGCGGTCATTTTTTGCGATGATGAGGTGGACGAAGCGATACTGACCAAGATCGCGGAACGCAGTTCAACTTATATTCCTCAAGCGCATTTACCCATACTCACGATGAGCGGCTGGAGACAGGATTATCTGACCGGCTTGCAACAACTGGCGCTACATGCCATGATATCGAACTGACAACCGAAGGAGCAGCATGATGGCAACTTTATTTCTAATTATTATCTATCTGGCATTTATTAGCCTTGGCATTCCGGATTCCCTGCTCGGGGCGGCCTGGCCGATGATGCGGCCCGACTTGGGGGTTTCGTTCGGTTACGCTGGCATTTTGTCCATGATCGTAGCCGGCGGCACGATCGTATCCAGTCTCGCAAGCGGAAGCTTGGTGCAGCGTATCGGGACGGGAAGACTGACCTTGATCAGCTGTTGTCTGACGGCAGGAGCGCTGCTCGGATTCGGATGGGCGCCATCGGTCGCCTGGCTTGCCGTATTGGCGATTCCCCTGGGGTTAGGCGGGGGAGCGATCGATGCCGCGCTTAATCATTATGTAGCAGACAATTACAAGGCTCACCATATGAATTGGCTGCATTGTTTCTGGGGCGTAGGCGCGACTGCCGGGCCTATAATCATGTCCTTTTATATGGCGGAACATAACTCCTGGAGAGAAGGTTACACGGCCGTAGCCCTGATTCAATTCTCGCTCGTGGCGATCTTGCTGATCACGTTGCCGCTGTGGAAACGCGTTGCGGCGATCAGGGAGAAAGAGCAGATTGGCAATCCGGCCCCTCCGGCGCAGGCTGAAGCCGAGTCGAAGGCGTCTTCAGGCAGCTTGAGCAAAAATGTTCTCCGGATCAGAGGAGTGAAGCCCTCGCTGGCCGCCTTCTTGATCTACTGCGGAGCAGAATCCCTCGTAGGATTGTGGGGTGCAAGCTACTTGGCAGGAGCGCGAAATATAGCAGCCGAAACGGCAGCGCTCTGGATATCCTTGTACTATGGCGGAATAACCGTCGGAAGACTTGTTACCGGTTTTATTACGCTGAAGGTCCGCAATACGGTGTTAATCCGTTGGGGCCAGATCGTGGCGGTTGCGGGCGGCGTCATTTTGCTGCTCCCCAACCCGTCGTTCATGCTTGCGGGGCTTATCCTTATCGGGTTGGGGCTCGCCCCCATCTACCCGGGTCTTCTTCACGAGACGCCTGCTCGCTTCGGCCGTGAAAATGCCGCCAGGCTAATGGGATTCCAGATGGCGGTCGCTTATACGGGAACGACCTTCCTGCCTCCGCTTTTTGGCGTGCTTGCCATGCGGACCGACATAAGCGTACTTCCAGCGATATTCCTCATTCTCATGACGGTGATGTTGCTAAGCGCAGAGAAAGTTAACCGAATTTTGCACAATCACTCGGCTTCGGCGCAGAAATGAAATTAAGGGTTGCATATGTTTAAAGGAATGTGTTAAGATAACATTCCGCTGTTAAAAGCGGGGGGAGAGAGAACACAGGCCGTTAGAAAAAAGTTTTTAAAAAAGAGTTGCTTTTCTAAAAGGTAATGTGTTATGATACTTCTCGCCGCTGAAAACGGCGTAAGACAAGCAGAATGATTGTTCCTTGAAAACTGAACATTGAGCGATATGTTAAATTTTGAAGATTTTCGAACTGGCTCCGCCAGTGCGAAAACTTCTAGCTAGTTAAGTAATGAGCAAGTCAAACACCTTAATGGAGA
>NZ_MXQD01000066.1:0-49008 GCF_002165585.1 Paenibacillus sp. MY03
TCCACTATTTATTCTACTTACAAAGCTCCCTCTGATCTGGATAAATCGAGCTATGGGCTCGGCATAGAGGGAAAAGCTCCCTTTAATCGGGGTGATTCTATCCCAATACAGCGATTTGGTCTGGATTAGAGGTAGGATTTCCCTTTAAATCGCAAGCGAGGGCGGAGACGGGGACATTAGAGGTCCAATTTTCCTCTTGCTGCAAAACGGTAAGGTGTGCGCGGTGGGTGGGGCGGAAATGTAACGGACATTCTCGACCCTTAGCCGCCTGTTTTTTGTTAGCCGCGATTGTAACGGACATACGCGACTCTTAGAAGCTTAAAAGGGGAGAAATGCCCCTGATTTGAAGCTGTAAGAGTCGCTGATGTCCGTTAAAATCTCAATTTGTTCGATTTCTCCCCTAAGGGTTGCTGGTGTCCGTTACAATTTCGGCAGCCGGGCGTGGCTATCGTACGGGGGAAACAAGATCGCCGCCGGCATGGCCATCTTACGGGACAAACAAGATCGCCGCAAGGCGTTTTTCTCATAATTAGATTGGAAAAGCGGAGGTTGACGAGCATGCGTTATGTGGCGGGACTGGATGGCGGCGGTACCAAGACGGCCGTGACGGTGGCGGAGGAGAGCGGACGTGTTGTGCACAGGTTCACGGCGGGCCCTCTGAACTTGAACGGCCAGGACGAAGCCAGCGTGAAGGCGACTTTGCATGAGATTGCTGCGAATGTCGGACATGTCTGTGAGGGAGGTCTCGCAGCCTGTGTCGCGATGGCTGTAGGAGCAGCCGGCATCAGCAACCCTACCGTAAGCGGGCGATTGACGGAAGGCTTAAGAGAGGGGGGCTTCGCAGGGAGACTGGTGCTGGTAGGCGACCATGAGACGGCGCTGTGGGGCGCCCACGAAGGACCCCGCGGGATGATTCTGATCGCGGGAACCGGCTCCATCGCGTACGGCCGCAACGCGGACGGAACCGTACATCGCGCCGGCGGCTTCGGCCATCTGATCGACGACGAAGGCAGCGGCTACAGTATCGGCCGCGATCTGCTATCCGCCGTCGTAAGAGCCTCGGATGGCCGCGAAGCAGCGACCGTCGTGACGGAGCTGGTCTACGCGCGGCTCGGCCTGTCGACGGTGCAGGAGCTCGTCGGCTTCGTTTACGCCAAGGAGCGCAACAAAGCCGACATCGCCGCGCTCGCTCCGCTGTTGTCCGCCGCCTGCGAGGCGGGCGACGCATCCGCTCTGCGCATCGCGGAGCGGAACGCGCTGGCGCTCGTCGACACGGCTTCTGCCGTCGCGGAAGCGCTAGGCCTCGCCGAGAGCGGCGAGCTTGCGCTGCTCGGCAGCGTGCTGCTGCAGAGCAGCCAGGTGCGCGCGGCGTTCAAGGCGGGCATGGCGGCGCGCCACCCGCGGCTGCGATGTATCGATGCGCGGCGCGACGCGGCGCATGGCGCCATGCTGCTCGCGCTTTCGGAGCTGCGAGGCGTGTCTGCCGTGCGCGAGTAACCAAGTGTGCGGAAGGAGTGGATTGGGTTTGTTTCAGTGGAAGCAAGAGAAGTCGTACGTCTACGCAGTGGGATTGATGTCCGGCACGTCGCTGGATGGCGTGGATGCCGCTGTCGTTCGGATTGACGGCTGCGGCTTGGAGTCGAAGGTCGAGCTGGTGCATTACTATAGCCGTCCTTATGACGATGCGCTAAGGGGGCGTCTAAAGGAGCTATGCGATCCTGTGTCATCGGATGTGGCGAAGATCGCCGGGATGAACGTTTACATCGCCGAACGGTTCGCCGAGGCGGCGATCGAAGCCGTGCGAGAAGCAGGACTTCGGATGAGCGATATCGCTTTCGTCAGCTCGCACGGTCAGACGATCTGGCATATGCCGGAGACGTCAACGACCGATCCGTACCTGACTCGTTCGACGCTGCAGATCGGCGATCTGTCCGTCATCGCCAAGCGGACGGGATGCCTGACGGTCGGGGATTACCGTCCGGCCGATATGGCCGTTGGCGGACAAGGAGCTCCGCTTGTGCCCTATGGCGACTTGATCCTGTTCCGCCATCCGTCCAAGGGGAGACTGCTCCAGAACATCGGCGGCATCGGCAACTGCACGGCTATTCCGGCGGGTGCAGGAGTAGAAGACTTGTTCGCGTTCGATACCGGACCTGGCAACATGATTATGGATCAGGTGATCTTTACGTTGACAGACGGTCAAATGAGCTATGACTCCGAGGGCGCCTGGGCTGCTCAGGGCCAAACTGATGAGGAGCTGCTAGAGTGGATGCTGTCGAATCCTTATTTTGCCCTGCAGCCACCCAAGTCGACAGGACGCGAGTTGTTCGGAGCCAGCTATACGGCCGAGTTCATCGAGATGGCAAAGGCACGCGAGCTGGAGGCGGCTGACATGGTTGCGACCGCGACGGCTTTCACGGCGCGATCCATCGCGAATGCATGCCGCGACTTTGTCATGCCTCGCTGCCGTCTGGACGAAGTCATCGTAAGCGGCGGCGGAGCCCATAATCGCACATTGCTGAGACAGCTTGCGGAGTTGCTGCCAGAGCAGGCGATTCTGACCTCCGGCGAGCTGGGCTTAGCCGACGATGCGAAGGAAGCCGTTATTTTCGCCTTGCTCGGTAACGACTTCCTGAGAGGGATCAGCAACAATGTGACGGCAGCCACGGGAGCCTCCCGACCGACAGTCATGGGCAAGTTGGCTTTGCCATAACGGAGCAAGATTAGGGAAGCATGACAAGAAGATTCCCCTTGTCTTGTCGTCGCACGGAGAGAGGAGAGCGGATGAAATAAGCCGCTGCAACTAAGCTTTCCTTCTCCCTGCGGCCATCAGTCGGGAAGCAAAGCGCAAGCCTTGCCTTCGGGCGGATCGGCCATCTCTGTCGTCAGTTTCGTTATTCCCCTGCCATCAGGATCGACGCGCTAAGCGTCCACATTATAAGAGCGAAGAATATACCGGAAGAGAAAACGTACCTGTCAATAGACGCGTCTTTTTTTATCGCGCGAAGCAGTCCGGCAAAGCTAACGATAAAACAAAATGCATAAATTGGCATAAACAACGTACCTGAAAAACCGATAAATGCCTCCAATTCCATCATCGCTCCCTCTTATGAAAATACAACCGCAAACCCCACGACGGCAAGCGCCGGCATCGCCACCATCACAATGATCGCCAGCCTGCGCCAAGACTTCCTCTCCGCTATACGGAGCAGCATGTCCACCCCAAAGTACAGCAGCGCCGTAACGGCAAAACTCGCGATAACCCACCATTCGAGCTTGTCCAACTGCATAAGCCAACCGAACAAGGCGCCAAAAAACGTATGGCCAATGGCCGACAGCCCTATTCTTGCAGCGCGATTAGGCAACCATTTGTCCGTTGCAAACTCTAGCGCAAGCGACACGATTGTACCGTACAACAATACGACAGGGTACGCGACGAACGAAACGACTCCAAGCGTGGAGATGAACTGGCCTGGGTTTCCATTGTTAATTGCTGTTGCAAAAAACAGCACGCACGCGCTCCCTGCCGCAAACGAGCTGATCATCTTTCGGAGAAACATATACACGCGACATCACCTCGCCTTTTGTTTGGAGTTTGCACCTCGCATCGCCGCTATGATTGCAAGGACTACGACCGCAGCCGCTCCCATCCACACATAAACCGAAGTCCAAGGTCCCGCCCCCGCATAGCGGCCATCATAAACAGCGGCAATGTAGTCGCCCTCCGGCGTCTGAACGGCAATGGTGTCTCTCGTATTCTCGCCGATTATGGCATAATATGCCGTGCCCTTAGGCATCGTATTGGAGAAATTGCCTCGATACGTATCCTCGCGGTCAGAGTAATGAGTTACTTTGCCGATCTTTTTGCCAATCCGATCCTCCGTGACCTTTGCATCCGTTACCGTATAACTGCCTCCGTCATACACGACGAATCTCGAATTCCAATCAGCGAATACGTTGGAAGACGAGCCGCAGCATAGCAGCACGAAAGCCAACAAGAATACCGTCGTCCATTTCTTCATTAGCATCGTCTCCCGTTTCCGTTTTATCCAATCCGTTCAAAAGATTAGACGCATGTAACAAGGGATAAGTTGTTCCCAATTCTACACGGATACCCATCGTCTACTGAGGATTCAAGCTGCGATACATTTTCGCCAGCGATTGGCAGATTCTCTCCTGAATAACTTTCGAACGGAAATATCCGCCATGGGAACCAAGCGGCGTCCAGGCCATGAGCCCTGGATTGCAAACCTCGACGTCTTCGACGACGGCATTATCGTATTCCGGGCTTAACGGTTTGAGCGGATAGGCAATCATATCGTCCTTATCATAAAAGTTGACCCATTCGCCTACGTGCTTCAACCTGAACTTGGTGGCAGGGACCGAGACGGGCTTGCCAAAATCGTCGTAGCGAAGCGTCCACAACGCCAGCGGGCTGCCCATCGTAAAGAGATGGGAGAGGGTCTCGCCTTTGACGAGCGGAGAATTGCCATGCGCAATGATGGATTGAATGCGGGGAGGCAGCTTGCGGTTCTGCAAATCGTAGAGATAATTGCTGGCTACGACTGTTCCCAGACTGTGGCCGATGAGACAGAGGGGAGCTGAAGCCCCGGCCCGTTCGGCAAGACATTGGAGCTTGCGAGCGACGCGTTCGTGGATGTCGGTATAAATATATTCATGGGGAAGCGGATTATCGGCTTGGGGAATAGGCTGGTAGGCGATCGCATCCCCGGCGAAGCTGACCATGAAGCCTCGGGCATCGATCCAATCGTCCCAGCGCAGCTTATATGGCGCAAGCTTGCAGAGGAGCTTCTCCTCCAGTCTTTCCGTAATATCTCCCCAGTAGATGCCTTCCGTCACAAGCTCGATATCGGGGCAGATCAGAGATAGACGCTTGTTCAGCGCGGCAGCCAGCTCCTCGTGGAAATCCGGCTTCGGCCTGCCTATGCCGTGTATGAACCCAACCGCGATTCTCATCCCCATTCCCCCTCGTCATAAGCAGAACCGTTATCGTTCAACATATGCGGGGGATGGGCGAATGCTCCCGTTCTGAATTGTCCTAAAGTGAGAAAACCTCTATCGAGGCCTTTCGAAGATGAGCGACCTCCAGCTTTGCAAAGCAAAGCCGCTTCGGAAGCATGAGGTAGGTTTTATCGCCAACAGGAGTGATCATTTTTAGCAAAAAAAAAGTCCGCCAAATGGCGAACCGGTTAAAAAGGACAGGCAACTGTCAACGTTCGCCTGTCGTTATGCAGATGTGAGATAAGTCGGCGGGTTTACAATTGAGGAGTTTCCTCCCTGTAATCTTCCACGATGACTTCCAGCTCGCCCGTCTCGGGATGGATCACAAATCCGTGAACAGGAATGGCTTTCGGGAACAGCGGGTGATTGCGGATCATACGCACGCTGTGCATGACGCCTTCTTCCGCGCTGCTGAAGCCCCTGAGGAAACGTTCCATGCGGATGCCGGCATTTTCCAGCGTCTGTACGGCCAGCGGATCGATGCCATGCTCGCTGAACTTGGCAATCATGCCTTTAGCATCCAGATTAGTCATACCACAGCCGTGATGGCCGATCACGAGCACTTCTCGTGCGCCAAGCTCATAGACGGCTACCAGAATGCTGCGCATGGCGCTTCCGAACGGCTGCGTTAAAATGGCGCCGGCGTTCTTGATGAATTTGGCGTCGCCGTTGCGAAGGTTCAACGCTTTGGGCAACAGCTCGAAAAGACGTGTATCCATACAGGTGAGAATGGCAATTTTTTTCTCCGGGAACTTATCGGTTAAGTAGGCCTCGTATTGTTTCTCCTCGACGAATTGCTTATTAAACTCCATAAGCTGAGGTACGATAGACATGGAGCATCTCCTCGATTCTGTAGATATTTAGGCATGATGTTAGAATAGGCTGTCTTTTATTATTCATATCGTAAGCGCATACGTCAATCGCCAATTGTAAACGGCTTGAGATGAATGAGCGAATTTGTCCGTACTTGCGGGGTTTGGAAAGTTCTGTTCATAGGGCATGCTTGACATGAAACCTTTGGGTGTCATATAATTCGAATGTGAAACCTTAAGGTTTCCTATTGAGCGAAATGATTAAGCATTACAATGCGAGAGGCAGGAATGTTCATGGACAATAATGGATCTTCAACGAAGCTGGAAGACGTCGTTCAGCAGGTTTTTATTGCGGCGCCGCCGGACAAGGTGTGGGAAGCTGTAGCGACCTCGGAGGGGATTGCGGCTTGGTTTATGCCGAATGATTTCCAGGCGGAGCTGGGACATGTCTTCCATCTGGAGGCGGGTCCTTTCGGGAAATCGCGCTGCGAGGTGATCGAGCTGGATCCTCCTAATCGGCTCGCGTTTACGTGGGACAAGGACTGGACGGTGACGTTCCAGCTGGAGGAGACGGCAGGCGGCACGAACTTCACGCTGACGCATGGAGGTTGGGACGAGAATACGGCAACATCCTTCGGCGAGAAACATGCTGTCGTCCGTGAACGTATGGCTGGCGGCTGGGTCGGCATCGTTAAGAAGCTGGCCGAGTACGCAGGACAATAAAGCACATGGGGGCGCCGCAGCCTAAGGCTGATATATTCCAGGCCATTGCCGATCCTACCAGGCGGGAGCTGTTGCATCTGCTGAGCGCGGAAGAAATGCCCGTAGGAGCGATAAGCGGCCACTTCCCTATTAGCAGGACGGCCGTGTCGAAACATCTGAAGGTGCTGTCCGATGCCGGACTGGTGCAAGACCGGAAGGTGGGCCGCGAGACGCGTTATCGGCTTAACGCGGAGCCGTTGTCGGAGCTAAAGCGATGGCTGTCTTACTTCGACCGTTATTGGGAGAACAAGCTGTCCGTGCTGAAGCATTACGTGGAATCGGGAGAAGAGAGCATTGCCACAGGACCGAAACCAGTCCCGGTTAGTGACCCCGACACAAGCGAATCAGGTCTTTAGCAGCCGGGCATAAAGCTTTTCGGCCTTTGCAGGGCACAAATATACCGTGCATTCGAGGGGATTCCCCGAGGATGCGCGGTTTTTTTATGTCAAAAAAGCCCGATGAGCTGCAAAACGGGCAGGTGTGCCGGCGGGTGGGGCGGAAATGTAACGGACATTACTCCGTTGGTTACAGCAAAGCTTCTTCATGGTAGAGAGCGGATCGGTCGTGAAGAACCTTAGACATATATGACGGGTTTCTGTTACTCCTCCAATAAGTTGCGATGAAAAGCTTCCCACTTGCATCAATGTGATAGGCTTATCATGAAAAGGGTGCGAATAGAAGGGAGAGTGGCTTATGAAACTGAATCATGTTAACCTCACAGTTACCGACGTCGCGGCCGCAAGGGATTTTCTGCAGAAGTACTTTGGATTAAAAGACGGGGGAGGGCGCGGGAATTCATTTGCGGCTTTATTCGATGACGACGGGTTGGTGCTTACGTTGATGAAAGGGACGCACGTCAGCTATCCTGGCACATTCCATATTGGATTCATACAGGAGAACGAGGAGAAAGTGAACGAGATCAATCAACGATTGAAAAGCGACGGCTTCGACGTCGAGCCTCCCCAAAGATCGCATGGCTGGACGTTCTATGTAGAAGCTCCAGGAGGATTTACTGTAGAGGTTCTTGCGTGACAAGAATGCCGGATGGCAAGAGGGCTGGCTGTCGACGTATAGAAATTTCCTCCGAAGCAAACAATCTAATGATTAGCAGTAGAGGAGGGAATATCAGGTGAATATTCAACGAGCCCAGGAAATCGCGGATTCTCCCATAATGGAACATGTGGAGTACAACGGCGTTCGCATTTACATCCAACATGTGGATGAGCAAAACGAGACGGCCAGAATCTATCCGCTCAATCAGCCGGAGCAAGAAATGGAAGTTCCCGTACGAACTCTCAGCGAACCTGATTCTCAAGTGGCCATGGAGATCGAGGAAATCGCGTGCAGGGTTCAGAGCGAGGGTTAATCGGCATTTTCGATATCCGCTGGCACGGAAAGGACCGTCAGGCGGTTTGAGCCTGACGGTCTTTGTGCAATTATAGGAAGTATAAGATTTTCGATATACTTCCTTTACATTTCTCGGAATGCAACTTGCTGATCTGCAAAGGTCGGCGACAGCCATTTCACCTCAGGTAGTACAGGGAAGCCAGTTCCTTCTCATAGACAAGCGAAGTCAAGAGATGCTGGCAGCCGTTAGGTCACGAATAGGCTATCTTCTTAGCAAACCGAGATCGAATTCCGGCACAAGGCCTTGCTTCGCGGCCCTTCCCAGCAGCGACTCGATAGCGGCAAAACCTGCCTCGCCGAGATCGCGGCTAAATTCGTTGACATAAAGCTCGATATGCGATTGTGCAACCTGGGGGGAGAGCTCCTGCGCATGGGCCATTACATAGTCGCGCGAAGCGTCCGGGCGGCTCCAGGCGTAATCGAGCGAGGCACGAATCCAATCGCCGATTGCATCGG
This sequence comes from Paenibacillus sp. MY03, assembly GCF_002165585.1. Taxonomy (NCBI): domain Bacteria; kingdom Bacillati; phylum Bacillota; class Bacilli; order Caryophanales; family Paenibacillaceae; genus Paenibacillus; species Paenibacillus sp. MY03. The sequence goes on from NZ_MXQD01000066.1 coordinate 8,460, forward strand.
CATCCAGATCGCGGCGGGCGATGATGGCGCCGAGCGGGATGGGAAGCCCTGTGTCGTACTCCCACCAGCTGCCGAGATCGACCAGCATGGACAGGCCGTAGTCGCCATAGGTAAAGCGGGCTTCGTGAATCACTAGCCCGGCATCGACGCGACCTTCGCGAACGGCGGGCATAATCTCGTGGAAGGGCATGACGACGATCTCTCCTACGCCACCGGGCACTTGCTGATCGGCCCATAACCGAAACAGCATATAGGCGGTGGAACGATCGCTCGGCACGGCGACTGTTTTTCCGGCGAGGCTGTCCCCGCGGAAGGCGACCGCGTCTAGCGGACTTGCGTCAGTGGCTGTTTGGTCGCCTTCGGCGGAGCCCGCAATCGGCTCTCTCGTCAGAACAAGCGGACCGCAGCCTCGTCCCAAGGCACCGCCGCACGGGATCAGCCGATAATGCTCAAGCACCCACGGGAGGGCGGCGTAGGAGATTTTCATCACCTCGGGTCCTTCGCGCCGCGCGGCCAGGTGATTGGTAATGTCGATATCGGCATAAGTAACGTTGAGTTTCGGCGCACCGGGTACGAGGCCATGCGCCCACGCATGAAAGATAAAAGTGTCGTTCGGACAAGGAGAATATGCGATATTCATGTTGTTTGCAAGCTCCTTTCAAGCTGGAAATAAGGCCCCTGCGCGCTAGGCGCCGAGGTTTCTTGCTCTATTGGATGGAAGACGATGACGGTCACTCATCTCGTCGTTTCGCGATAATGAAGCAACACACCAGACTGCGGAACATAGGCTGCAGTGGCAGCCCGTGATCTGGCGAGATGCCTACCAGGAATCAGCGACCAGTAGGTGCGATTTAGCCAACCTCTAACGGACATGAGCGCTCAGTGAGTGCTATTCAGCCAATCTCACGGACATCATCGCTCAGTGTGTGCGATTCAGCCATTCTCTAACGGACATCATCGCTCAGTGTGTGCGATTCAGCCAATCTAACGGACATCAGCGACCAGTGTGTGCGATTCAGCTAATCTAATGGACATCATCGCTCAGTGAGTGCGATTCAGCCAATTTAACGGACATCAGCGACTCTATATTGGCGATTCGGACAATTATAGAAACGTAACGGACATGAGCGACGTTATTGAGCCCCACAATGTCGAAAGCTGATGGGAAACGTGCCAATAAGGTCGCCTATGTCCGTTAGAATTCGAAATCGGCCAATATTCGGCGTATAGCGTCTCTCATGTCCGTTAGCGCCAGCCGCCAGCCATGGGGCGGTTGGTTGCCTGCCTCGGGCACCTGTTAGCGCCAGCCGCCAGCCATGGGGCGGTTGGTTGCCTGCCTCGGGCACCTGTTAGCGCCAGCCGCCAGCCATGGGGCGGTTGGTTGCCTGCCTCGGGCACCTGTTAGCGCCAGCCGCCAGCCATGGGGCGGTTGGTTGCCTGCCTCGGGCACCTGTTAGCGCCAGCCGCCAGCCATGGGGCGGTTGGTTGCCTGCCTCGGGCACCTGTTAGCGCCAGCCGCCAGCCATGGGGCGGTTGGTTGCCTGCCTCGGGCACCTGTTAGCGCCAGCCGCCAGCCATGGGGCGGTTGGTTGCCTGCCTCGGGCACCTGTTAGCGCCAGCCGCCAGCCATGGGGCGGTTGGTTGCCTGCCTCGGGCACCTGTTAGCGCCAGCCGCCAGCCATGGGGCGGTTGGTTGCCTGCCTCGGGCACCTGTTAGCGCCAGCCGCCAGCCATGGGGCGGTTGGTTGCCTGCCTCGGGCGCCCGTTAGCGCCAGCCGCCAGCCACAGAGCGGTTGGTTGCCTGCCTCGAGCGCCCGTTAGCGCCAACCGCCAGCCATGGGGCGGTTGGTTGCCTGCCTCGGGCGCCCGTTAGCGCCAACCGCCAGCCGCAAGGCGGTTGGCTCCTTGCCCTCAGTCTGCAAGCACAACCCTCGCCAATGCCGGCGGGCTCGATTAGACCCCTGGGCCGCCGCTCTCCGCCGCGGCCTTGTCCAGTCTGCGCCAAGCGGATGCAATGGCGCCAAAAGCTTGCTCCAACGCGCGGAGTGCATCGCCGATCCGCCAAGCCTCCCGGTCGCGCGGACCGACGGCGTTGGAGATGGCGCGGAGCTCTGCGCACGCGACGCCGAAGCTCTCTGCGGCGACCGCGACGCCGTAGCCTTCCATGCCTTCGGCTGCAGCGCCCGGTACGAGCCGTCCGCGCAACTGAGCCGTCTCGGCCCGGCCCGTCGCCAGAGAGACGGACAGAATCGGGGCCAGCGCCGCTTCCAGCCCAGCGTCCTGGAGCGCCGCTGCGATTCTGGCGCTCCATTCGGCGGAGACGAGCCCGCGGGACGTGCCGAAACCAAGCTCGTCGAGCGTGAGCTGGCCTTCCGCCGTCTCTGCGCCGAGATCCGCTGCGACGATGGCATCGGCGACGACCAGCGCCCCGATGGCGGCAACGCCTGGGAAACCGCCGCCGATGCCTGTGCTGATGACGAGGTCGTAATTGCCGCGCGCGAGTGCCTTAGCCGTACCGGCTGCGGCGTAGGCAGGTCCGACGCCAGCGGCGATGACCTCAAAGCGAACGGCTGTGCCGCTGTCTATTTCGTCCTTAACAGAGGCCTGTCTTTCGTGTCTCTCATCAGTTGCTATAATAGCTCCATCTCCTGGCGAGGCTCCGCAACTTGCCGAGAGACCGCGCAGCACGGCATCGCGTTCGGCGTCGACGGCGGTTACGATGAGCACGTTAAGCGTTCGCCACACGCTCGCTTGAGACGTAGCTGTATTCAATGTTAGGTGATAGGAATCCATCTATCTCATTCCTCCTGCTCTTACGCGTCTTCGGACGACGCTGTCGCATCGGTATCCAGAGGCGGGGCTGCGGGCAGCCGCACCTCGACGCAAGTTCCTTCTCCAAGCGTGCTGCAGAAGGAGAGGCTGCCCTTGTGATTGTCGATGATTTGCTGGCATACCATAAGGCCCAGTCCGTAGCCCTGGCTCTTGCTCGTAAAGAACGGCTCGCACAGTCGCGGCAAATCCTCTTCGGAGATGCCGTAGCCTTGGTCGATGACTTGAATGACGACCTCATCCTTATCCGCCGGGGCAACACGAATATCGAGCTTGCCGCCGCCGCCCGGCATCGCCTCGATGCCGTTCTTGATGAGGTTGATCATGACTTGTTTGATCTGGCTGCCCACAACGAAAACATCCGGTGTATTCTCCTCAGCCTCATAAGATAGCATAACCCCGTTCAACCGAGCCTCCGATTCCATAATCATCACGATGTCTCTGATGATGGGAACAATCTCGACCCGCGCATATTGGTTGGCTTGCGGCTTGGCGAGCACCAGGAATTCGCTGACAATCATATTGATGTCGTCCAGCTCGGACAACATGAGGTCCAGATGCGTTTCGGACAAGGAGCCGGTCTGCTTGTGCAATTGCACGAATCCGCGCAGCGTGGTAAGCGGGTTGCGAACCTCGTGGGCAACGCCGGCCGCGAGTTGTCCGATGATTGACAGCTTCTCGGAGCGCCTCAGCATTTCTTCCGCTTGCTTGCGCGACGTAATATTACGTGAGATCGTGGCTATGGCGACGATCTGCTCCTCCTCGTCGCGGATGGCGGATACCGTCATGCTGACATCGATCCGCTCCCCTGACTTGGTAAGGTGGACGGTCTCGTAATCCGTTACGGAATCGCCGTACAGCACCTTGTTCATGATGGCGAGCTTTTCGCTTGCATATTCATCGGGAAGATTAGGGGTTGGATGACCAAGCACCTCGTCCATCTTCCAACCGTACATCCGCTCGAAGGCATTGTTGACCTGAATAATGTTGTAGTCCAGGTCGACGACATGAATGGCGTCCGACGTATTATTGACGAACGACTCCAGATACTGCTTCGTGCTTTGCAGCTCGTTTGCCGTATCCTTGAGCTGGGTCGTATATTTCAGCAGGTTGGTGCCCATGGAATTGACCCTCGCGGCCAGCAGGCCGATCTCGTCCTTGTTTCGGATCGAGATGGGGGCGCTGAAGTTGCCTATCGACATGGCGTTTACCTTGGACATAATCTCATGCAGAGAACGCAGCATATACCCTGCGATGATATAACTCGCTCCCATCGCCAGAAGCACGAGACCGAGAGAGATGAGCGAGTGGACAAGCAATTGTTGGCGCAAGGGCTTCATGAGCTCCTCTTCGTCGAATGCGACCCCAATGACATAAGGAGAACCCGTTACGATAGGGATGAAGCTGCGGATCACCTTTTTGCCGTTCGCCTCGAACTTGTCGAAGACCATCTCGTTCTTTTTGAGCGCGGTCTGAATGTGCACGGCGTCTTCGTCCGGATTGCTGTAGGTATATTCGCCGAACATAATGTCCCTGACATCCAGATTGTAGACGGGAATATCCTTTTTCATTTTAATGATTTTTTTCTTTCCGAAAAAGTCGGGGTTGAATCCCGTGATCTCAAGCAAGCTATTTTGGAACGTAACCAGCTGTTTCACCAGAGTATTTGTACCGTCCACGAGATTGAACTTCGTTGTCTGCTGCGCGTTGACGATGGTATTAATCATGTAATTGGTGGAGCCGTCGTAATAATACCCCCACTTGTTAATCTCGTTAGGATTGGACACGGCGTAGTTGATCGGTCCGGAGTAGAAGTGCTCCATCGCCAGTCCTTCCTTTACGGTGACGGGCTTTAAGTCCATTAGTTGATGGAACGCGGTATTCCAGTAATCCCATGAGCTTGAATTGAGATTCAATTCTTCCTTATTGGAGGATCGAACGGATACGATCTCATCGTCGATTCTTTGCCATAACGTAATGTCATGCAGTCCGAGCTCTTTGCTCAGGTTGATTAAGTCGTCATTGCTAATATTGCGGATATCGGGATCCAGACGCCCCTTTGCGGCTAGAGCCGCGAACCGGAGCTGCTCGGCCAGCTCGATGTCGATCTGGACGCGAACATTCTCGAAAGAATCGACCGATACGACGAGCTGCTCCGCGATGCTGCGCATCTGGCTCTCCAGTGCGACCTCTTGCGCCAGCTTCGACGTGTAATAAGAAAACCCGATATTCAGGATCAAAATGATCGCCACGATACCGGAGATCGATAAGGATAACTTGGCTTTTATGGACACGGAGGTTCCCCCTGCTATCTAAGTTGTAACTAGTACAATTAGACAATAACAGGGCAAAATCCTTTAACCCCGTCGAAACTCCTCTTCTGCCAAATATTCCAAAGCCTCCTTATAGGATTCGAAGGCCATGTCGATGGCGTCCCCCGCGTACAGGTACCACATCTCCTCATCAAAGAGAAGCGTGTAGGCTTCGCCGCCAGGGCTCAGCCACCGTTCGGTGACCGGGAGGGGCTTTCTGTTCGCGGCAGCGCGTTCCGAACCGGAGGATTCGGCGTCGGCGGGCCCGTCCCCCGATAGCGAAGCGATGGAGCGCGCGACCAGTCTCCGGAGCTCTTCCTCGGAGTAGTCGCGTATATTCACCAAACCCTTGGAATCCACGTGCACATCGCCGAGAAGACCTGCGTAGACGAAGCCGTTGCCATTGGGATGAAGGTGGTAGACGACGGTTTTTTTGTCATGGACGCTCTCTTCGAAGTGGAAGTTGACCCGCCCAAGCGAAACGTCCTTCCGCTGAAGCTCAGGAAAGGACGCGATAATATCAATTTTCTGTTGGAACGTTAGCATAACGACAGATGGCCTCCTTGGTTGGCTGCCCTAGTCGGCTTTCCTCCGCAGCGTCAGCAGCGCGGCACCGCCCAGAATGAGCAGAATCGCGAAGTAAGGCTGGCCTTTCAACATCTCGCCCATCAAGGCGCCGAAGGAGAAGACCGCGAAGAAGAGCAGGGACAGCACAGTTAGAATGTTGATCGGAATCAGCAGCCACTTGTTGCGGTTGCCGAACCAGTAAAACTCGAACAAGCCGACAGCAGGCGCGAGGATGAAGCCGGGCCACATATACTCCCAGTTGCCGAATAACATGGCGATCTGACAAACGATGCCTGCTGTGATGAGCACGCCGCCCGGGATCAGTACGCCGATGCCCTTGCGCCCCAGCACGCTGAAATACAGCCAGTGAAAGAACAGGCCAACCGGCATAACGAAAAGCGATGGCCAGAAGTAGGCAAAGATTTTGCCGGGACCAAACGACTCCCCTTGATTCAAGAGCAGGACGACACCTAGCAGGAGCGCGAGCGCGCCTCCGATTGTTTTGATATTCATGATTAAACACTCCGTTCTATTAGTATATACAACTGTAACCCTTATTCCAATCTTCAATGCGCTTGAAATCTTGTACTTGCTGGAGATTATTCGGGATGATTGAGCACCTCCCTGCCGATCTCGAAGGGGGAGGAGACTCCGTCGTACATCAGGTGCATCGTCATGCCTGCCGCCGCATGTACAAGATTGTGGCAATGATCCATCCAGAGTCCGGGATTGTCTGCGAGAAATGCGACTTCGTACACTTCGCCGGGCAGGACATCCAGCGTATCCGACCACCAGGGACTGCCGGTCGTGACTTCGCCGTTCCGGCTTAGGACAAGCATATGATGACCATGCAGATGCATGGGATGATCGACGGCGCTTCGGTTGATGATCGTAGTTTTCACCACTTCCCCTTCCTTCACGACGAACATCGGCGTGCGGGGGAATACATTCCCATTAATTGTATCATATAAGCCGGGAACTCCGTTATAAAAAGCTAATCCGTTATCGAGCAGCATGGTGAATTCTCTGTCGAAGACGCTGTCCGGACCGAACGGGGTGTCGGCAGGCTCGCCATAATGCGAAGGATCGAAGAGGCCGCCGCTGCCGTCGATGTCCGGCACTTCGTAATCCTTTCCGCCATCAGGAGCCAGAAGCACGCCAAGCTTCTTGCTGCCGTTTACGCTCACATAGACGGGATTGTCCGGCATGACGAATGCGAGGTCGTATCGCGCTCCCGTCGTTAAGTAAAGCGCGGTGCCGCGAAGTTCGCCGGGTTTGTTCAACTCGACGCCGTCGATGGCCGTTACCCGGAAGGGGGTTCCCGTCACGTGATGCGCCTTGCGCGTCCAGTTGTCCGTATTCAGGAGCCTGATCTTTACGGGCGTGCCGGGCGCTACTATCTTGCGCTGCAACGTATCGTTGTCTCCGATGGCGAGACCCCCTCCTTCCCAGACATGGGTCGCAACCGTAATGTCTTCGCCCGGTTCATCCTCTGTAGATGGAGGATCTACGATCAACATGCCGAACAGTCCTTTCTCGACGGCTTCCTTGGAATGCTGGTGGGAGTGATACCAGAACGTGCCGACCTGCTCCGCACGGAAACGGTACGTGTGGGATTCGCCTGGCATGACCGCGTCCTGCGTGGCGCCGGGGACGCCGTCTTCGGCGTTGGGCACGTCGAGACCGTGCCAGTGGATCGTGACGCCGTCTGCGATATCCTCGTTCACGAGCCGCACTTCGATTAATTCGCCAAGCTTCATTCGGAGCTCGGGACCGGGAATGACGCCGTTGTAGGTCCAAGCCTGCACGGCTTTGCCGGATGACAGCTTCACCTCCGCCTGCTTCGCGACCAGATCGAAGACGCGATCTGCTTCGCCGTCTCTTGGACCGGCGAGATCAGCAACCGAGATTGAAGGGCTTCCTGACGCTTCTTGGCCGGCTTCGGTTCCAGGGAGATGGCTGGCGTGCAGCAGGCCGCCCAAGGCGGAGTGACTGTGCTGCTTGGAGGCAGTCCCCGAGAGACCCCAATCCGGCGTACCCGTCATCATCGGCATACGGTCGGGAAGGCGGCTTTTGTCGGCCGCGATGAGGACCGGCAAGCTGATGATTACGGCTGCCGCGATGGCGGAGCCGCTAATGCGGAATCTTCTTCGCCAAGGGCGGTAGACGGTAGCTTCCGGGGAAGCGGCGGCTACCTGATTCCGGTTGGATTGATGCATCCAGAGCAGACCGCCGAGGAAGACAAGAATCGTAATCGGCATCAATACTTTGAACCAGACGAACGGAAGGGGAGGAGCCAGGAAGAAGTAGAAGGCGCCTGCCGCCGCCAGAGCCGTCAGCTTGAACGGCATGACGAGCCCGGTCTCGGTGGCGTGCCGCCTTCTAGCGACATCCAGCTCTTGGTCCGAGCCTGCCTGCGTGCGCTGTGCGAGCTTGCGGATCCGAGGCAGCGCCGAAAGCGGGATGGAGATGGCTGTCAGCAGCAGCAGCGGCGTTCTCAGCAGGAGCCGATCCAGCCAGAAGGCGGGGTGATAGGCTGCGGCCAGCGCGACGTCCGCCGCCGAGGATAGAAGCGCAAGCAGGAGCAGGCTCCAGCTCCAGAATATCAACTTGCGCGTTTTGCGATTAAGCTCTTGTTCATTTTTGCTGAATATCAGCTTGGATGACTTGTTTGCGGCAATCAAGCTCATAATTAACAGGATCGCGAGCGCTCCTTGCCCCGTATTGACGATTAAGCTGTACATCTGATAAACCCCCCGGTTATTCGAGAAATGATGCGTGCCTGTCGTGCACTTCCGATGCGAGCGCCGGCCTCATCTGGGATATGAAGGCGGCTTCTCGTCATAAAACTTGTTGTACCGTTCAAAGGACGGCGGCAGCCGTTTCAACTTGGAGTATAGGAAAGCATATCAACACGCCGTACTATCTCTATATTCCTCGGAACGAAACGCGCCCCGCCGCCAAAGGACGGCTTAGCCGTTTCGCCTTGACTGTATTAATCGTATCCTTCGACGTTCCTCATCGGAACGGGCGAGAGGCTTAAGCTAACCTAGACCTCGGTCGGGGGGGAGAAGCGGGAGGGAATAGCGTCGTAATCGAACATGGAGTGCTACGTCCAGCTTGCTGTCGAATCCTCGTAGAACTTCGAGAAGACAAGTGGTCGAATCCGGGCGAAAACTTCCTATGATCCGACAATTTACACCTCTTGTCTCTCAGCGTGAAAGCGCTACAATTAAGATAAGAAATAGGACAGGAGGTGATAGACATGAGCCAAGATCAAGACGTGGTTCAAGAAAATGACGAAATCGTGGAGCTGATCGAAGGAGAGGCTGCTGCAGAGGAATCTGCTGCTGAAGCTATCGAGGTCGAGGCGGTGCTCGCGGAAGAAGCGGAGGAAGAAGAAGCCGAAGCGGAGGCCGAAGCCGTTACGGAAGCCGAGCTGGAGGAAGAGCTTGAAGAAGCTGCCGCTGCTTCGGACGAAGAGGCGGAGGAAGCTCCGGCAGAGGAAGAGGAATAAGGCGTCAAGGACGCAGGCAGCCAGGCTCGCGCTTGGGCTGGCCGCATCCGTGGAATGAAACCCGTACTTCGTATCAGAAGTTTATACCTATACATGCGTTGCAATCGTATCTTGCCGTATTCTGGCGGACAAGCCACGGTTCGACGCCGCGGGCTCTCGCGCGTGACAAGGCAACGTCCTTGCGCGCAGTGAGCAAGCCTGCAACCGCAAGCCGCTCTGGCGCTGATTGTATTCAGCCGCCGGGGCGGCTTTTTCGAACGATAAGTCATTGAGGTACGGGAGTCCGGAATGCATATAGCGACAAACCAATTTATAATGGCGGATGGCTGCTCCAATGGAGGGTTATTGAGTAGCGATAATATTTGTACAAATATACACAAATATAGCTGGGTATGTGCTGCATATCGATTTAATTGTACGAAAATACATAAATTTGGGTTCGCAAAGGCTCGAATCGCCGATGTGAGTCAAGGATTTGTGTACATTTGTACAATTTGCCGGTTGAGGGAAGCAAAGGCTAGTAGATTTGAGTAAAAATGTACAATTGTTACGGAACTCAGAGGGTCAAGCTATACAATCACACAGCATCGTTCTAAACATGGGCAGCGGCTAGCTGTTATGCTGCGCCGAATTCTGGAAGTTATTTAGCTTTATTAGCTTTAAGAGAAAAACGAAAAAAAAGCTGTTGACATTGAGATATCTTTAGTTTAAGATAAATGACATGAACGAAACATAAGTAAGTTAATTATTAAAGGTTAGTAATCGGCAAGAAGCAACAAGAGAAGACACTTCTGCGACAAGCAGAGCGCTATAAAACTAAAACATTATATGGAGGTTGTTCACAATGGAAAAAACAGTTTGGGCAGTAGACGCATCCCACAGTGTGGTAGAGTTCTCCGTTCGGCACATGATGATCGCGAAGGTAAGAGGTTTGTTCCACGCTTTCGAAGCGAACATTGATGCAGACGTTAACGATCTGACGACAGCGGACATCACGTTCAAGATCGATCTGAGCAGCGTAGACACTCGTAATGGCGACCGTGACGCGCATCTGAAATCCGCCGACTTCTTCGACGTTGAGAAGCACCCCACGCTCGACTTCAAAGCGACATCGATCACGAAATCCGGCAAAGGCGAATACGAAGTGACCGGCGATGTAACGCTGCACGGCGTAACGCGCTCCGAGACGTTCGAAGTATCGTTCGAGGGCTCCGGCAAGGACCCATGGGGCAACACTAAAGCGGGCTTTAGCGCGAAAGGCGCTATTAACCGCAGCGACTACGGATTGACTTACAATGCGGCTCTGGAGACAGGCGGCGTTTTGATCGGCGACGAAGTGAAAATCTCCATCGAGATCGAAGCTTTGCAACAAGCGTAATTGAGGCAACGAAACGGGAAACGGTTTGCTGGAGCATGCTCCGGCAGACCGTTTTTTTGTTTTGTAGAGAGCAAGCGGGTGGCGATTGTGTATGAAAAAGCGAGTACAACGGTGCGCAGACGGACGGGGACGAGCGAATGAGTATGAAAAAGCGAGTGCAACGGGGCGCAGACGGACGTGGGCGAGCAAATGTGTATGAAAAAGCAAGTACAACGGGGCGCAGACGGATGTGGGCGAGCAAATGTGTATGAAAAAGCGAGTACAACGGGGCGCGTAGGCCATGCGGCTTGTGCTCTGGACGCAGCTCCGGTACTTTGGTAAGCTTCCTGTGTACAGGTTGCTTGAACGGATGGAGGGTCAGCACATAGAGTGCTGCACATGAATCAATTAACATGCCATGTCCCGCTTGAGGGGAAGCATGGACATGGCATGGTAGAGGAGTTTCTGCAGATGAAGAGGAGCGAGACGGAGTCTCTCCGCAATATCGGCATTTTCGCGCATGTCGATGCAGGCAAGACGACAACGACGGAAGGTTTGCTGTATCTAAGCGGCCGCATCCGCGAGCTTGGAAGCGTGGACGAAGGAACGGCGCAGACCGACTCTATGGAAGTCGAGCGGACGAGAGGCATCTCGGTGCGTGCGGCCTCTGCCCGTTTCCAGCGGAACGGGACAACGATCAATTTGATCGACACGCCGGGCCACGTCGATTTCCTTTCGGAGGTCGAGCGCTCGCTGCGCGTCATCGACGGCGCGGTGCTGATTCTGTCGGCGGCGGAGGGCGTACAGGCACAGACGGAGGTGATCTGGCATGCGCTGCAAGAGAGGGGGATTCCGACCCTATTGTACGTCAATAAAATGGATCGCACGGGCGCCTCTGCCGAACGAACGCTCTCGGAGATCCGGCGCTTGCTGACACCGAATGCAGCGCCAGTGCAGGCGCCTGTCGGCTCCGAAGAGACGTTCGACGGAGTCGTGCCGATCGTATCGTTCGGATCCTTGGCAGCGGACGAGAGCCAGAGCGCCGAAGCAGCCAGTCAGCGCGCTGAAAACGCGCAAGCGAGTGTCTTCAGCGCACGCAAGTTCGCATCACGCAAGGACATCGATGGCGGACGGCAGGACGAGAAGCGGCATACGTCAAGCGACAGCGAGTTCGCGGAACTGTTCCGGCAGGCGCTCGCCGAAGCGGTCGCGGATGCAGACGAGGAACTGATGCTTCGTTACCTGGAGCAGGGCGATTTGACGGGGCAAGAGCTTGCGGAAGCCGTCCCTCGCCTGGTCAAAGAGGCGCGGCTCCATCCTGTGCTGTTCGGTGCATCCGCCAGGGGCTTGGGCATTGAACCGCTGATGGACGCGCTGATTGCACTTCTGCCGGCTCCCAAGGGCGATGCGAACGCTCCGTTGTCCGGCGTAGTTTTCCGAGTGGAGCGGGATGCTGCCATGGGCAAGATTGCATACGTGAGATTATATGGAGGCGTCATTCGCAACCGGGATTCCGTCCTCAATCTGACGAGAGAGATAGAGGAGAAGGTGACGCAGATCCGACGCATCGACGGCGGCCGCCGGACTGAAGATGTCGGGGAGCTGCGAGCCGGGGACGTAGCGGCCGTGTACGGCTGGAGCGAGGCGCGTATCGGGGACATCGTCGGGAGCGCGGAAGGAGTGCCCGGAGAGGCGAGGCTTGCGGTTCCGCTTCTCACAGTGCAGGCGAAGTGGACCGATGAATCGCGCTACCCCGCGATTGTGACCGCGCTTCGCGAGCTGACGGAAGAGGACCCCCACCTCGACTTGCAGTGGCTGCAAGAGCAGCGAGAGCTGCATGTTAAGGTAATGGGACCCGTTCAGATCGAGGTGCTGAGCCAAGTGCTGAAGAGCCGATTCGATCTCGATGTCGAGTTCGGCGCTCCTTCCGTTATTTATAAGGAGACGCCGGCGGAGACAGGAGAGGGCTTCATCGCCTATACGATGCCGAAGCCTTGCTGGGCCATCCTGAGATTCCGCATCGAGCCGGGCGAACGGGGCAGCGGCTTGCATTACGAATCGCTGGAACGTACGGAACGGCTGCTGGAGAGCTACCAGAACGAGGTGGCCCGTCGTGTGCCGGAAGCGCTTCAGCAGGGTCTGTTCGGCTGGGAGGTTACCGATCTGCGCGTCACGCTTGTCGAGGGCGAGCATCATGTGTGGCACACGCATCCGTTGGACTTCGCCCTGGCTACGCCAATGGGCATTATGGACGGCTTGAACCGGATCGGCGTCAAGCTGCTGGAGCCTCTGCTGGCGTTCAAGATTTCCGTGCCGGAAGAGCATGGCGGCAAGATCATGAACGAGCTGATCGCCATGCGCGGAGAATTCGACGCTCCGCAGCTGCGGGGCGAACGGATGGAGCTGACGGGCAAGCTGCCGGTGGCGACTTCGCTCGATTTTCCCGCGAGATTCGGGTCCATGACCAAGGGCAGGGGCATCCTCTCGACGACGTTCGCCGAGTACCGCGAAAGCCCGCCGGACGTCAAAGCGGAGCGGCCTCGCAGAGGCGTGAACCCGCTGGATCAATCCCGCTTCATTCTGTATATGCGGAAGGCTCTCGCGCAATCATAACGTGCGGAGCATGGAGCAGAAAGGAGGTGCGTATCATGTCAGTGACGAGAATGCCGAGAGAAACGAAGCAATTGCTTGTGTCAAGTATCCGGCAGTATTTGGAGACGGAGCTGGACAAGGAGATCGGAGAGCTTGCGGGGGAGCAATTCCTGGACTATTTGCTGAGCGAGTTGACTCCGCATATTTATAACGGGGCGGTCGACGACGCCCGCAAGCTGCTGGAGGAAAGAATGGCCGCTGCGGACGATGATCTGTATGCCCTTAAGAAACCGCTCTTGAATGGCAGAAGGTAAGTGCGCTTCCTGCACGCGCGCATGAACGCTTAAACATAAAACGAGGCTGTCCCAAAAGCCAAATTATAATTTTTCGAGCCCCTATGGCAAGTCGGATTTTTTCCGAAAAAAAGGACCTCAGCCCCCACTTTACAGTGGAAATCGAGGTCCTTTCACGTATAGATTGGAACGTTCCCTTATCATTCGAATACTTTTGGGACAGCCCCATATTCGTTTACTTCATCTTTTTTTCTTTCCGGCGGTCAAACCAAGCCTCCAGCAAGCCCAATGCCCGTTGTTGTTCGGGGGTCTCCAAGCGATAAAAAAAACCGTGCTCTGTTCCTTCGATCAAAACGGCCTCTGATTCTCCTCCGTAACTTCTGATCTTCTCGCTCATGAGATGAATATGCGCGTGGGGAAAGAAATACTCACGCTCGGCAAGCAGGAACAAGAAGGAAGGACTATCCCGACCAACATGGTTAACCGGCGAGGCTTGGGCAAACATATCGGTACGATCGAGAACGTCATACGGATACCCGATAGTCTGCTCGATACTGCCTCTTATGTCCGCGTTCATATCCGGCCACTCCTCCAACGTTGCAGGACCGTTTATCGATACGCATGCATCGGGCTTCCGCCACAGGTCACGATCTTTCTGCGCAATATCCAGAGCTTCCGGGGAGACAAGCGCCAGCAAGGAAGCAAGATGCGCCCCCGCCGAGCTGCCAAGGACAATCATATTGCGGACCGTCTCCTGCCTGCGCTCCAGATGGCGCAGGAAGGCAAGATACGCTCCCGTTACATCGGTTAGCTGCTGCTTCCAGTTCACTTCGGGCGCCGGACGATAACCGGCGCTGGCACACCAGTACCCGCGGGAAGAAAAGTGTTCCAGATGATAATGGAACAGATCCCTGTTCCCGGAATTCCAACCGCCGCCGTGAATATAAAACAAGGCCGTAGGCCCCGCAGTACCATAGGGCGCGGCAATATCCACAACTCTTTTCCATACAATGGGCTGATCCAGATACAGCGTCGTTAGCTCCATACTCCCTGCCCCCATTATCAAAAAGCGAATCTTGGTTCAATGCCCCGATCTGATCCGCATGTTCCGGCAGACGAAGCAATCGATCTAACCTTTAACCGCGCCGAGCGTCGCGCCTTCCATGATCCAGCGTTGAAAGAACATAAACATGATGATCGAAGGCACCATCGCAATCATCACTCCGGCAAACATGGTCACCCAATCCGATGTGTACTGCATCATTTGATTCGCCGCGTACATACTGACGCCGATCGTGTATTTCGACTGATCGCTCAAATAAATGAACGGTCCCAGGAAATTATTGTACAGTCCCAAAAATTTAAAGATCGCCACCGTCACGATGCCCGGAATCGATAAAGGGAATATAATGCGCATGAAGACCTGGAAAATCGACGCTCCGTCCAAAAATCCGCTTTCTTCCAGCTCCTTGGGCAACGATCGCATGAAACCGCCCAGAAGCATAAGAAAAAATACATTTTCCCCGAGACTGTCGAGCAAGATGAGCCCGGTCAGACTGTTCGTGAGATGCAGCTCCCGCATCAGCACATATTGCGGAATCAACGCATTGATTCCCGGCAAAAACAAGGAAAGCATGATGAGCGCCCACATCAGCTTCCGGCCTTTAAACTGGATGCGGGTTAGCGCGTAGGCGTTAATCGTTGTCAGGAACGTGCCCAACACAAGACTGACTCCGACATAATAGAGCGTATTCAGCATCGCATTTCCGATGCCGTATTTGATCCAGGCATTTTTATAGTTCATCCAGTTTAACGATTCGGGCAGCGCCCACACATCTTGAAAAAACGACGGATTTGATCGCAGCGATTGATAAAACACCCATAAAAGCGGAAACAATATCGCCATGGACCAGGCGATCAGCAAAACCCACCAAACAACATCGATGATCGTACGTTTCTCTCGCATGCCTTCCATCCTCTCAATATTCAACCGACCGGTCAGGCATATATTTATCCATCAGCAATTTTGCTGTCACCAAAATGACAAACAGAAGCATGCCCACAGCCGAAGCGTAACCATAGTTATGATTTTCTGTTCCAAAAGCAAGATTGAAAATATATAGCCCGACTACATCCGTTGCTCCCGCGGGACCGCCGTTCGTCAGGATCAATTGTTTCTCGAATCCTTTCAGGGTGCCCAGAATCAGAAACAGCGCGCTTATGCGGACAATCGGCATAATTAGCGGTATCGTGATGCGAAATAAAATCGTCATATGGCGTGCCCCTTCCAAAATGGCCGATTCATAAAGCGACTTCGGAATGGTTGTCATGGCATTCATGAAAATAATGACGTAAAGGCCCACGCCTCCCCATACGTAAGGCGGTACAATCGCGGCAAGCGCGGTTCTGGCTTCGCCAAGCCAATAAAAATTGCCGATCGGCACACCCAGCAGCCGCAGGAAATCGTTTAACAACCCAAAACTTCCGTCATAGATAAATGTCCAGAGCAGGGCAATCACGATGGTAGAGAGCACATTCGGGAAAAAAAACAGCACTTTAAAAAAGGATGTTCCTTTATAGCCTTTATTGGCAAGCAAGTATCCCAATAGCAGTGAGATGGAGATGACGGCAATCGGCACGGTCGCCATGTAGAACAGGTTGTTCAGCAACGCCCTCCACACGTATTTATCCTGAAACAATGTCACAAAATTGCTCAAACCAACAAATTCCGGCTCGGAGATGCCATTCCAGTTCAATAAAGAATAATAGACCGACAACATATTCGGGTAGAGCGTAAACAGCAAATATCCCCCAAAGGCAGGAGTTAGCGCCAACAGCAAAAAGAGATTTCGCTGCATCTTCGCATTTTTCAACCCATCTTTCCACAAACCGGAAGCTGGGGATCGTTTGGCGCGCGACAGTCGATTCAATTCGGCAACTCCTTTCTGTATTAGAATCGCTTATGCACTTTTCCGCTGTATTGGCGACAAAGGATGATTAACCGCGAATACTTTGCCGCCAATAGCAGCGGGGAGTCATTTCCTTGCAAAAGCTATTATTTCTGTGCCTGTATCGCCTTTTCGATTAACTTTTCCGCCTCCTCGAGAATAGGCAGAGGTTCCTTATTTCCTGATGTAATGCCGATCGTGCCTTCCTGAATGACCTTGTTCGCTTGAGAGACGCTCGGGTCCGTTAACGTCCGATCCCGAACGGCCCCCTCCATTTTTGTGTTGTTGGCATTCATGTACTCGAACATCGCTTTCGGAGCATTCTGCAACTTGCCGGCTCTCGTCTCGTCATCGGAGAAGTCCTGGCGCACCGGCAATTGTCCGCCTTTCTCGGCGATGACCTCCTGTACGTCCAGATTCCACATCCAAACATTAAATTCTTTGGCCCATTGCTTGTTCAAATCCGGCTTGCCCGCCCAGATGTAGTGACCATTGCTTGCCGTGGAGCGAATCCATCTGGTGCCGTTCGGGTCGTCGCCCATAGGAACCGACATATAACCCCAGACGAACTCAGGCGGCAACGCCGACTTCATTTCGTTTTCCACATACACGCCGGTCGCTACCATCGCCGCCTGCCCCTGGATCATTTGCATTTGCGATTGAGTGTGCGACAAGGCCGCTACGCCTTCCGGGAAATATCCTTTTTGGCCAAGCTCATAGATTCGTTTCCATACTTCGATGCTTTCCGGCGAAAGATGCTGCGGCAAATTAAAGTTGCGGAAGTTCTTTGTAAACTCCTCCAAATTGCCGTTGATTTCAGCAAGCTCAAACATTTTGACTGGGCCGAATGCATGCTCGATATAATTCGGATATTGGCCCGGATACGTTATGGGAATGACTCCGTCCGCTTTGATCTTGGCCAGCAGTTCGACAAATTCGCTCCAAGTATTCGGCGACTGGTTCCATCCCTTCTGCTCGAACAATAGTTTGTTAAAGAACAGGCCGGATCCGCTGGCGGCTACAGGCAACGCATAAAGTTTACCCTGGACGACATTGACCGAAGCTTCAACCGCTCCCGGCATTACCAGTTGCTTGAGTGTTTTGCCGTTTCCATCATATAAAACATGGTCCCACAGATCGTCCTGCGGCTCCAGTTTGCCTGCCAGGACAAGCGGCGTTACTCCGCCCGGAATCGTTCCATTGAACAGATCAAACATATCGTCGTCGTCATTGGCCGATATTTTGGCATTGATAATATCGCCGATCTTCGGAGAATAGACGACCTCGAAGCTGACATTCGGGAATTTCTTTTTGAACGTGTCCATCGCATAATCGATGTATTCGCGCCCCATACCGCCTTCAAAGAAACCGAATTTCAGCGTCACGGCCTCGTCCTTCGGCAATCCGTTCTCCGGATATACGTCATCCTGGGCCGTGGCCGTCGGGGAACTTGTATTCGGCGCCCCGCTTGCCCCATTCGTTTCTTTATTTGTTTTGCCATTCCCGTTGCCGCTGCAGGCTGCCATGGACATCGCAAGCACCAAAGCAAGGAGCGCAACCACAATCGATTTCATTTTAACTGCCTTCATTGAAAGTCCCCCTAATCGTTTCTATTAGTCAACTGCCGCTCGCCGCATTAAAAAATTGCACATCGTCGATATAGAGTTCTATCGGCTGCGCGCTTTCAACCAGGAAATTCAGACGCACTTTACCTACTGCTATACCGTTAACCGTTGCGGGAATTTCTCCTGTAAGCCGGGCTTCCAGCCATACGCCTTCCGCATCCTCCAGAGCAGTCACCGGAGAACGCACGGTGCTGAAATTGAGCCAATTGCCTTGATCATCCAGCAAGTCGAATCCCCACTGCATGCTCGTCGACGTATTGCCGCCTGCAGGTATATGGTAATGGAACGAGAAGTCTACCAAACCCGGTTGGACAGCAATCACCTGGCTTGGACCGCCCCAGCCTTTCCCATAAACCTTCATACTCGCGTTATCCGTATATCCCGTTCCTTCCACGCGCTGGATGGAGCGAGACGATGTCGATCGGGACAACAGCTCCCACGGCGGCGCTTTTGTCGCATCACCGACCTCGCTATTCTGGAAGGATGGGTTTTGCACCAGGTTAGGCTCGGATACCGCTTGCAGCAGCATGGTCGCAAACTCTCTGGCACGGAGGGAGGCATGTGTCAACGACAGATCGGCTGCGCGAGCCCGCACAGGTCCGCCGCTTGGCTCCTGTTCCCTCATGTATTCGACGAGCTGCCAAAACTCGGCGACATTCCAGCCCGACCACATCAACTGATTAAACGATCTGGCATCAAAAGGTTGAAAGAGCGCCGGATCGCTTCTAAATTGCTCCAGCAACAGAACCCGTTTTTCGGCCATGTCCAGCCTTTCTTCAAAGGAGTCTACCGCTTCTTCCAGCAAGACGAGCGCTGCGGCTGTATCGGCAGGCGGTTCATTGGCTTGCGGATAACTCAGGACGGACGCTTCGTAATACTCGAAGGCTTTCATAAGCAGATTTGCTCTGGCCTGCTGCTTAACCGTGCCCGCGTTCGCAACGACCTGCTCCAGCAGCCCTCTGCTAATCGCGATGTCTTCCGTTGTGACCGCTTTCAGATAAGAAGGATTATGAAAGGTTTGATAAATGGCGCCGGGCAAAAACCAGGGTTCCTCGATCGCCCGTTCCGTCCAGAATTGTTCCCAATGCTCATAATAATCTTCCAGATAGGGAGCCGCTGCTTCGCCAACCGCCCGCGAATACCATTCCTGGAGCAGTGCATCGACGTTCAGATCGGGATCCCAAAGCAGCTTCGCCGCTACCCATGCCTTTGCTCCTTCGCCCCAATTCGGATACAGCTCGGCGTATAGCGATGTTACTCCCCGATCATGGGCAATTCGGAAATTGTCCGCCATCAAATGCGGGTATACGCGCGGCACAAGATAGGGACTGCCATAAATATAGTCATAGTAGGCGACCTGCTGCGTAACCTCCAGCCAGCTGTCATGAGCCGCCAAATCCTGTGCTTTCTGATCCGGATCAAGCCAAGCCGTCCTGTCCTTCGTAATAAAAGGAATAACGCGCGGGTTCAACTGGAACGATGGCGGTCTGTCAATCGCTTGGTAAACAAGAAATCCAAACCACTTGTCCGGGTAAACCTGCAGCACGCGCTCTACAACCTGATTGACCCAATTGAAGTAGACGGGAACCGGGTCGCTCTCGCAAAAACCGTTTCCATCGTTAGTACCGAGCGAATACGATTGCGAATTTGGATTCGCCTCGAAATAGGCAAGAATCTCCGTAACCGCCGCGTCGATCGTATCCGGATTCGAAAAGCACGGCTGCCATCCTTGTATCGAATTCGCTGCCGGAGGTATGCCATTCGGATAAAACTCCGGATTGCTCACTCCGTACTTGGATATTGGGAATAAATTATACATATTGTGATGAAAGCTGATCGGAGCGTTATAGAAACCTTGCATTCCGTTTCTTTGCGCCCATTTGTATTGCTCCTGCCACACGCTTACGCTGTTGTTCGGTTTGGCATGCAGAGGACTGAACACCCGAAAATCGAATGCCGGTTCTTCGCGTACGATATCTCTGGCAACCAGCAGGTCACTGCGCTGCGGAATATCCTCGCCGTCAGGTCCGGGCATAAGCCAGCGCACGCCGGCATATCGCTCCAAGAAGTTGTTGACGCCGTTGACGGCTCCCCAAACTCCGGCTCCTGCGATGACGACCTGATGTTCTTGCGGATAGATAACAAAGCCGTCGCGACTTAGCCCCTCCAGCAAAACATCCAGCGCCGGATCATTGCCTGAAACGCTTTGGGCGGTGCCGAGACGAATCACGATCGTATCCGGATCGACTCCTTCGCTCAAATATTCCGCTTCCGTTAGAACGGGCAAAAGGGTGTTTGTCGATTTATGCACGTATTCGACAAGCGTATCAATGGCAGGGCTGCTGCTGGAAACGATCGGCTCGAAACCCGGATTCGTTATCGGCATGTTTTCGTCACTGGCCGACTTCAGCGCTACATCATCGAAGTAGAGATTGGCAGGAGCCATGCTGGTGAACAGGATCACCGCCGCGTAGGCTGCCGATGGCGGCGCCGCGGCGGTATAAGACACGTTCTGCCATTCGGCCAATGGTATCGCCCTGATTGATCCTTGCTGGGCGATCCTGACTTTATTGGCGTCATAGTAACGAATAAAGACTTGAGGATCTCTGCCGGATTCGCGATAGACGGCTGCCGAGAGCGTATAGGAGACTCCTCCGGTTATCGCGACGGGATCGCTTATTATCCCGTAGGACCCGTTATCCGCGGCTTGGATATGAAGGCTCTTGATGCCGGAGTGGCTGCGCTCGTCGCTTACGGCAATACTTCCTGTCCCGTATTCTTGTTTCCAGCCCCGGATGCCGTTTGGCTCCGGTATTTCTTCACTCTCATAAACCGTGTCGTCCACCACGATTACCGCATTGGCCTGTCCGTTACGAACAATCTCCAGCGGCGGCAACGTCGGCTCCGGCGTAGGCGTCGTCGTCGGCTCTGATGTCGGCTCATCCGTGGGCACGGGCGTTGACGCCGGTGTTGGCTCGTTGGCCGGTCCGGACGATGATGCAGGAGTCGGCGACGGATTGAGGGACGGTTCCGGCGTGGACGTGGGAGCCGTTGTTGGGCTTTGTTCGTTCTGCCCTTCTCCCGCTTGTTTGTAAGCTTCAAAATTCGTCATAAATTCGAATGCGAGCCGGGCCGCCGCCTGGCGCTCCGCAAAATCTTGCGGTGCGAAACGGAGCGATCCATCGTTACCCGCGATCCCTTTCAAAAATCCGATGCGGAAAGCCAGGGCGACATAAGGTTTCGCCCAATCGGCAATGCTTCCGGCGTCGGACCACTTCACCGCGTTCCGTTCCTTGAGCGCTTGTTTTTCCAGTCCAAAAGCGCGAATGTACAAAACGGCCAATTGTTCTCTTGTCACATAAGAGTCCGGCGAGAAAGTCGAAGCCGACGTCCCTTGGACAATGCCTGCCGCGACAAGAGCGCCAATGTAGCCGCGATGCCAACTGCCTTCCGCAACGTCGGAAAACCTATTGGCTTCATCGGGCTGTTCCGGCAAACCCGATACAAGCGCCATGACTTTCGCCAGCTCCGCTCGCGTAATCGGCTTTAGAGGAGCAAACGTACCGTCTTTGTACCCATTGATAATGCCTGCCGCCGTTAATTGCTCAATTTCTTTCCGGGCATAAGAAGAATCGATGTCCGTTATCCGCGGCGTAGCCCCGTATATTTTCCCGGGTGCTTGAAAACCTCCAAGCGACAGAGTGGAAGTCAACAATAAGACAACAAGCAGCTTGGTTACAACGTTTCGTGCATACCGTTTAACGTAAAGCATGGATCATCCTCCTTGAAGCAGAAGTATGTTCTTCTAAAGCCGAAAGCCTTTTCATATTAATTCAACGGCGCTCCCCCTTCGCTTTCCAAATGCAGTTCCGTCACCCGGGACTAACCATAACACCTCCCTTTTTACCCGTATATATAGCCTTTTTGACCGTATAGACAAAAATTAAAAAACGGCCTCGAAAGCTTCGAAGCCGTTTCTGCGACGTTTTTTGACCGGTGCGACTTTAATTGAAATCTATGGAATCAAGTCCTTCCGATAGTTGCCCGGCGTGCTTCCCGTATATTTCTTGAACGCTCGGATAAACGTAATGCCATGCATATAGCCGACCTCCTCCGCGATGGACTGAACCGTCTTGTCCGGGTATGCCTTCAGCAGCTCGATCGCTTTCTCGATCCGGGTCTGCGACAAGTAGTCAATAAATTTAACCCCGAACTCCTCCTTGAACAGCCGGCTCAAATAACTGGCAGTCAAACCAAACTCTTTTTCCAAATGGGCGTGGGACAGATTCGAATCATTGTAGTGTTCATGGATATATTGCTTTACGCCGCGAATCAAATGATGATTATGTTTGCTCTCCCGCAAATCGCTCATTCTTCTGAAAGTATCCTGGAGAACTCCAAAACATTCTTTTTGTATCGTATCCAACGTTTCCTGCCGTCCCATAATTCCGTTTAATTGCGCATGCGGTCCATCGTTCCAGATCGTTTGAAATTCTTTGGGAAGTTCCGAGATTTCTTTGTGCAACTGGTAGATGAGGTAATTTAACATCCCGAGCAACTCGTCTTTTGTAAATAACTGTTCGCGCCATTCCTCGAACAATTCGTGCCAATGACGTTCCCAGTCCACTTCCCCTGACCGAAAAGATTGGCCGACGGCACGGACGCGCTGCGATTGCTTAAGGATTTCAAGCGGCGGTTTGGCGGCGATATCCGTGTGTTTGATAATCCGGTTCATGCCGAGAGAGGCTTTATAATTCAGCGCTTCCAACGCGCTCTCGTACGATTCGACCACATTGGCGGCATCCTCTTGCCAGTTTCCTACGCCTACCGTAACCGTGTAAGGCAAATGCCGATTAACCCATGCTTTTAATCTCTCCATTAGCGAAAGCGCCTGTTCGTCTGCATTCCCGTCATGTTCTATAATGAACAACACGCCTAGCTGATGGCGCTCTATCCATTCCGACCATACGCGGCATGTTTCCGTCTCCGCCATTTCATCAAGCGCCGAGTACATGACATGCTTTAGCAAGTACAGATCCCGGGAGGTATATTTGCCGGAAATGTCCTGGTAACCGTCAATTTCGACGATGGCAACAAGCAATCTGCTATGATCGATCGCCCCGCCGAACTGCTCGACTTCTTGCCGCCATTCAATCGTTTGTCCTGAAACCGCTCCTTCCAGCAATTGCAGGAACACATGCCGCTTGCGGTAAGCGAGATTTTCTTTGTTCTGCTCAAGCAGCAAGCTGGATTGATCAAGCAGTTTGTTGACTGCTGTCTCGATATACTTCAATTCATCGTCCCGGTCGGGAAGCGTCAGTTCCTGCCGCTTCTGCTGAAAGTATTCGGTCATGCGCTGCGAAATCATTTGAATCGGCCGGTAATTCCGGCGCGTTACAAAGATGAGCCATATTATTCCCCCGGCAATAGTCAGAAACCCGAGCGTTATCCATACGTAAAACAGGGTCGACACCCACTGCATGATGCCTCCTTCATAAACGCCGCTTCGAACCGTCCACCCCGTATACTCGGATTG
This sequence comes from Paenibacillus sp. MY03, assembly GCF_002165585.1. Lineage (NCBI taxonomy): Bacteria > Bacillati > Bacillota > Bacilli > Caryophanales > Paenibacillaceae > Paenibacillus > Paenibacillus sp. MY03. The sequence goes on from NZ_MXQD01000066.1 coordinate 32,036, forward strand.
GGCATTGGACCATTCCGCGCCGCTCTCCGGGCGTTCTCTCCATCGTTCCTTCGTCGCATTCGGCCAATCACGCGTAGCAACAACCCCGCCGTCGACATCCGACAGCTCGAAATAATTCAGCCCTGACGGCGTCATCCCGCGAATCAAATGGCTTAATCGTTCCGTGCTGACATTAACCACGACCAAACTGCGGTCGGATAGATTGGCATACTTGACCAAACTGACCACATCAACGGTCGAATCTCCCGATTGCTCGCGATATTCGCGGTTGCTCGTCCAGCGGAACGGCTGCAGCGAAGAAAGCTTCCGGCCAACAAACTGCTTGTCTCCGAATTCATCCAGCCTGATAAACGTTGTGGGACTTAAAACCATATTGTCCCTTGTCCGGTACAAATAGATAGAGTCAATAAGCGGATGGCTTTCCAGCAGCTCATTCAATACGATTGCCGTACGATAATCCCAATATTGCCTGTCCCGAATAGATGTTTCTTGAAAAAAAAGAGAGATCATATCATTCTCGAGCAATTGCCGGTCTATTGCCAGATCAATCGATTGCAACGAATTGTCGATCATCTGCATCACGTTGTGGGCTAACATGTTGTTGGCCTTATGCGCAGATTGTTTGCTAACCTCGCTCAGAGTCAAATATGCGATAAACAACAGGCTTAAGCTGATGACGAAAAAAACCGGCAAATAGGACAACTGGATTCGGTTTAACCGATTGATTCGCATAGGAGCCTCCGGAGCTTCGTAGTTTATTAGGACACATTCTACCTTCAATGATATAGCCCTGCAACGAATAATCTTTGCTATGGATGAAATTTTGTTTATTTTGTCTGCTATAATGAGTATGATTATAGCAGCATGGCATGTGGGAGGAGATGCAGTGAAATTTGTCAAAATGAGTCTTGCCCTGTTCACGATTCTTGGCGTTATCCTGATCAATTTCGGGATGAAGGACAGCGGCAATGCCCAGACTCCCGTATCCCCGACGGCATACCATTCATTGGACAAACTTTCCTTGAATCTATTTATCGACGCTCCATCCTCAGCCCGCTTGCCTGATCCGGCGAGCGATGTCGTGCGGCAGGAGATCGAAAAGCGATTTAATGTCGACCTTGATGTTACCGTGATGGCGCCTGGCGATGAATACAATTCAACCATCGCTTCATTGCTCGCTTCCAACGATCCTCCGGATATGTGGCTGGTCTCCAGACCGGACGGAGGCGCCAAATATATACTGGACAACGTATTGGCGGACATGACGCACTACATTGCGCCGGATACCATGCCCAACTATTTTAAGCACTGGATCAGTGAAAAGGAACTGCGCGAATACCAGATGCAGAATAAATTTGCGCGTGCTCCGGTTCCTTATGACAAACAATCGTACCGGGCTTATTATATACGAAAAGACTGGCTGGTCAATCTCGGCATGGATATTCCGAACCATTACGAGGAATACGTCGATGTTTTGAGAGCGTTTACCTTCAACGATCCGGACAAGAACGGCCTCGACGATACCTACGGTTTTTCGACAGCCGGGAACGGGGTATCCATCTCGCTGGAATGGCCGGAATATGTCAAGAACGGATTGTTATTCCCGTCGTACTACGGGGACGATCATCTGGTTGATATGCAGACGGACCTGCGTGTCGGACGAGTTGTCGATGACATTCTTAACGTGATCGACGAAGGAGTGGTCGACCCGGATTGGTTTCTGAATAAGGGAAACAAACCCGTGGAGAAAGCCATTCAGGGCAAAGTGGGGGTCATCATGGGCGAAACGGCGGATTTCGCATTTGATTCCAACCCAAGAAGCGTCCAGGCGCGCAGTAAGGAGAGCAACCCTGCCGCGGATTGGGTGCCCTTTAACCCGTTCGGCAATCAGCCGTTGCGAACAAGCGTCACACCCGACTATTCGTTTGTGTTTTCCAATAACGCCGCAGGTCAGAATCCGGAAAAATTAAAGAGGATCGTCGATATTCTTGACTGGATGGCAGGCGAAGAAGGATTTTTGCTGACCCATTACGGCATGGAAGGAAAACATTACACGCGTAAAGGAAACACGATTACGTTAATGACGGATGCTATTGAAAAAGACGTGCAAGAAAGGGGAGATCTATTTGAAATATGGAGCTTTTTCACTCCCCGAACTCCCGAAGTGTTGGGGCTTACCGTTTTAGACCCTCGGATCACCGAGCGGGATAAGGCGGTTTACCGCTCGCTTGTATCCTTTCCTGTACGCGAAGGATTGGGAACTACGCTCACTCCCCCTCTAGGTATAGATGTTGACGCTATGCGCTCGAGGCAAAATGAATTGCAGGTCAAGATGCTTTTCTCCGACAAATCGGGGGAATACTGGCCGGAATATCGTCAGGAAATTATGGACTTTTACGAAGGACATCAAATTTTTCGTCAGTATGAGGAGAAAATTCGGGCTGCGCGCATAAATCGTTAACATGGCGGGGAACTGTCGCGGGACGAAGCTCCAAACGGATGGCTGCCGACCCGCATTTGCAATAAGTCCTTACAATTTGATCTCGCCGGGAGTCATTCCCCAATATTTGCGGAACACGCGAATAAAATAACTGGTTTCCTTGTAGCCGGTGAGGTTCGAGGCAACCGCGACAGTAGAACCGGACAACAGCAGTTCCTTGGCCAGCGCCATCTTCTGCTCCAGCACATAGTCGGAAAAGGATAACCCGACATCTCTCTTGAAACAGCGGCTCAAATAGGCAGGGCTGACATGCAAGCGCGAAGCGATCTCATGCAACCTTAGTTCACGGTCAATTTCGAGCTTGATCATATCCGTTACCTGGCTTGCGAGTTTATAGTTTTGTCCGACCTCGACTTTATTCTCCAATTCCGTGGCCGTACGCCTTGCATGGTCAGGCCGGGGTTTCTCCTTCGTCGTTTGCAAAGCGCCGTACAACAATTCGACACGTACGGTCAACTGGTTTTCCGGTTCATTCAGAGTCATCCGGAGCGTACTCGATTTCCGTTGATAGGACCAGCAGTCGGGAGGGAGCCCCTTGCGCCCGGCTGTCGTCTCGCGCCATTCCGAATCGTCAACGGTCACTGCAGACGGCTTTTCCGCAGAATGAAAAACAACGCTCCAGATTCGTTGCTTCGGCATTCCGGCATATTGACCTTTCCGCCGCTCAATCTCCAGCAATATGCGCTCCTCGTTGACATGGCAAGTCATTTTTGTAATCGCCGACTCCCCCTGCAAGTAACCAAACGTCTGCCCATCGTCTTCGCATAAGGTAAATTCGCCTTCTTTGCCAGGGTACACATGCAGTTCCAACCGATCGAGGGGTTTCTGCCCGACATAGTCCATCTCCGGCCACATCGGTATGATCGACCCGGCACGTACGAACAGGGGACCACCCGCATGAGCGGGAAGGCGACAGACAACCTCGCTTGATCCGAAATATCGTTCGTCGGTCCAAAAGTCGAACCATTCGCCGGCAGGCAAATACACCCGGTCCGTGAATACCCCGACGAGCAGGTTGTCTCCAAACATATATTGGTTTGGCAGTGAATCTGAACGGGAATCGTGCGGGAACGCCAGCGGCATCGCCCGGGCAATCGGCAACCCGTTACTAACGGCGGTGTGCGCCGCAGAATAGATATAAGGTATCAGCTTATAACGCAATACAGCGTATTTCCGGAAAATGTCCAGCAGATTCTGATCGAGAAGCGTAGGGTGGCGCCAATATGCCCAACTGTTCACGTTCGCCCACGGCTGAAAAAAACCAAAGTGAATTCCCTCGGGCGTATGCAGATTTATAGCGACGCTCATATGCGGTATACCCGATAAACCCATATTGAGAACGGTCAAATGCGGCGAGCTTCTTCCTCCCGACCACATCGCCGCATATTTTTGAATGCCCGTATATCCGATTGGCGAATAGATCATCGGCCGACGACCCGTTTGTCCCGCGAATCCTTCGAATAGGATGCGGCTCACTGAACCCGGATGTGTCAAGCTAGAAGAATCTTCCGGTTTTTGCGGGAGAGAAGGAGGATACGTTTGCTCCCCTATCTGAACCTCCGTGCATAGCTTGAACCCGTCTACACCTTGAGCGACAAAACGCTCCAGATCTTTGTACCACTTTGCATCTCGGCGGGAGGGTTCCCCGATATCGGAATTTTCCCGGAGCGGAAGACCAAGACTTAATTTGAAACCCATCGTCTGCAGAACTCCCAGAAACGTGTGCGCGCCCTCCGGCATCCATGCCGGAATATAGAATCGATCGGGGTGCCAATTGATGGATGTCCCGTAATCGAAAGGTTTGTCCATCCAGGTGGGCTCCAGCCCGATCATATCGCAAGGGATATGATCGCGTCTGAATTTCAAAGCGTCCTCAATCATATCGCGCGCCGTCGTCTGCCGATTGCAGACGAATGATAGCCCATATGCCCAGATCGGCAGCATATACGAAGAGCCGACCAATTTCGTGTACTTGTCGAGCAAGCCGGCCAGATCGCGATCGGCTATCAAATAAAAGGCCAGTTCTTCCTGCTTCCCGCGAACGCGCAAAATGTCCGGCAAGTCGCAACCGACATCGAATTCATGTTCCCGGTCGCTATCGACAAGCAATGCCCAGCCGGCGGTCGACATAATGAACGGGATTGGGGCATGTACACGATTGTCGCGCAAACGAATAGAAATCTTATGACCTCTCTTCATCAGCGGGGTGTCATACTGGTCGCCCAATCCGTACAGGCGCTCCTCCTCCGCCAAAACAAACGCCGTTTCGAAGCCATCCGGATCGCCCCCATAAGCCGGCTGGTCCTGTCGGGTCAGCAGACGGCCCCCTTTGTCCCGAAACGCGATCTCCCCCGTGCGCCGATTGACCTGGATGAGAGCCTCTTCCACGCTAAGACTGACTCTTTCCTCATTTTGCTCCGTAACCCGGCAGGCAACTTGCGGAATCGAACGATCCGTGTCGAGCCAAGTCAAAGGGGGACTTGCGTCAAAGCAGTCTGTCCGGCTCACTCGAACATGGAAGGCGAACGGAGCTGCCGCTGCAATCTGCAGATACATCCCTTCCCCGGTTAGAATGGTTTCCGAAGTCAACATGCTTTTCACAAAAATCCCCCCGACGGTTTTTTGTTCATTTTAGCACATTTCCAATAGTATGCGATTTCAATTCATGATGTTTTCCGGCCAGGCAAGCTCGACCCCGTGTTGTTGCAATACGGTTTGAAACTCCGTCAACAGCTTTTGGTTGTTGCGCACGTTGCGCGGCGTCTCCTTCCTTTCCAGACAGAACGCGGCAAGAGCGCCTGCCGCTTCCCCGATGTTCCATTCCACCGGATGCAGACGATAGCTGCCATTCGTAATATGAGTCGTGCCAATATTTTTGCAAGCAGGCAACAAATTGTTCATTCGTACAGGAATCATGCTGCCTAACGGGATCTGGAATGGCAGAGCCGGCAAATGAATATAATGCCGGTTCCCGGTGCTCGGGTGAAGATCCATCGCATAGTAACCGATGCCAACAGAATCGTGAAAATTCTCCGCCTGGCCATCAGATCGGTCTTGCGGGTTAATATGCTGCTCCAGTATAGTAAATTCCGCTTTGATTCTTCTCGACTCGCGAATATAGGGATACAGAGCCATACCATCCTCTGTTCCGAAGACATCCCGACGAAGACGAAATCCCGGATATCCGCATTTGCCGTCCGGTCGCGGCGCTTCCGTCTGCAACCAATATAAAAGCGACAAACTCAATTGTTTGGCTTGATAAAGATGACGGGATTTCTCCTCTTCGCTGACATCTATGATCGAACCCAGGAAATAATCATTCTGCGGCCAATTGACAACACTAACATCCCCGGGAAAAGTGCCTGGCAAAAAAATGTTTTTGTCCGCAAGACGCCGATAAGTAAGCAAAGAGAAGCCTTCCCAGAACGACAAACCTTTGCCTCCCGGCAATAAATCGTAATAAACGGGCTCCAGGGTAGTTGGTCGAACACCGGCCAAGCTTAGCAATCGATCCGGCCAAAAATCGGGACGATACCATCGCCAAAACTCGTAATCGGCGGGTTTGTCGATGGTATGATTCTCGCCTTCCAAATAATCGACGACAAAACAATGCGTGATGGATTGCATGTCCTGGGGATCGGCAGGGCCGTCAAGCGCATGCCGCTCTCCTGTCTCGGAACGGGATTCCGACCCCGTAACGTATTCCGTTCCGGTAAGCGGAAGCAGATCCCCGCAATCCGTGGCATCCAGGTAATATTGCCCTACAGCGATCGTGCGTGCTCCCGATAATACGTTCCGCAATGTGACGGAGCGTATGCGATCCCCATCCGTCTCCGCCGCTTCCGCCCGGCAATGCGTCATCACGACCAGCTTTCCGCTGTACATATACGGTGCCAGCATTTCCAGAAGTACGGCAAGCGCTGCTCGGGGGTCATGGCTTATGCGGCTAACCTTGGCGTTGCCCGGATTAAGGAGCGGATCCGCGGCAGCTTGATCGGACAGCGGGAAATTCCTTCGGTAATATTCCCTTACTCCATTACGAAACTTACGGTAATTCGACGTGCAACCGAACTGTTCAATCCATTGGTGCTCGTCGGGAGGAACCGCCTGACTGGTCAATTGCCCTCCAATCCAGGCCGTTTCTTCCGTCATCAAGACCGTTTTCCCCATAGCCGCTGCTGCAAGAGCGGCAGCGCAGCCGCCCAGACTCCCCCCGATAATAATGACATCGGCATTCGTTTCGCGTAACATAGTTTCACCCTCCGAATTTATATAGTCAATGCCCCTACATTATATCTCCGACAAGATCCTGGAATAAGTGAAGATGATGACCAAAAATGATACTTTGATGACCTTGGAATCATGTAGTTTTCATTCTCGAAGCGAGAGTTCTCACGGCGGCTACCGGTAGAGGATAGAGGTGAACAAAATAAAAATATTTTCTTTTTATAATTAATAAAAAAGAGAAAAATTCTTTTTTATTGCAGAGGCATATGCTAGAATGGGACTAAATCATAACTGGCAGGTGAACCCATGAATGCAATGATCAAAAGTCTCAGGCATGGATGTATCGTCTCGTGCCAGGCGCTGGAGGATGAGCCGTTATTCGGAGCATCGCATATGGCGGCAATGGCCGTGGCGGCGGAACAGGGGGGCGCTGTCGCGATCCGTTGCAATTCTCCGGCGGATATCGCGGCAATCCGGCAAGCGGTGTCTTTGCCGCTGATCGGACTATACAAGCGCGATTACGACAATTCCGAAGTGTATATTACGCCAACGATGGAAGAAGTGAAGGCTGTCGTTGAAGCCGGAGTCCATATGGTCGCCATAGACGCAACTTCGCAGCCAAGGCCGGACGGCAGAACCATTGCCGAATTTATTGCCGAAATCAAGGCGGTTTATCCGCAGGTGCCAATCGTTGCGGACATCTCTACGTTCGAGGAGGGAGTCCATTCGATGGAGCTGGGCGCCGATCTGATATCGACGACATTGTCCGGCTACACGCCGTATAGCGAGCAACAATCGGAACCCGATCTTGCGCTGGTTAAGCGGCTCGCGGACTTGAACCGCACTCCCGTATTGGCGGAGGGGCGGATTTGGACGCCGGACCAATGTCTCGAATGTTTGCGCGCCGGCGCGTACGCGACAGTCGTCGGGACGGCGATCACGCGGCCGCGGGAGATTACGAAACAGTTTGTCCATGTGATCCGCGGTTTCGGCGAACATTCGCAACCAGCCCGGAAGAAGTAGGTGGGGGGAAATGAAGAAAAAAACATCAATCAAGGGAAATGCCAACACGCTGCTAACGATTTCCAGCTTATATTCGTCCATGACGAAAGCCGAAAAGAAAGTGGCGGATACGGTGCTGAACGATCCGGAAGCGGCCGTTCATTATACGGTAACGGATCTATCCGAGAAGGCCGGCGTTGGCGAAACCTCGGTCATTCGCTTCTGTCGGAGCTTGGGCTTTAGCGGATATCATGAGTTCAAGCTGTCGATCACCGTTACGGTGCTAAATGCGGTGAAAGCGGAGACCGAGGAGGAGGCGGAGGAGGCGGGCGACTACCCGCTCTCCATCATGAACCGCGTCACCGCCATTCATACGAAGGTCATGGCGGATACGAGAGCCTTGCTGGACCCGAAATCGTTGATGCAGGCTGCAGAGTGGTTACTGTCGGGCAAGCGGGTTCATTTTATCGGCGTAGGTTCGTCGGGCATTACCGCCCAAGACGCGTATTACCGGTTCATGCGGCTCGGCTTGCCCGTGACGGTGCAACAAGACGCGCATATTATTGCGATGTCGGTGTCGCTGCTAGGCAAAGACGATATTGTGTTCGGCATCTCAACGTCGGGCAGCACCAAGGATCTGGTCGATCCGATCAAGAAGGCGAAGGCGAGCGGCGCCACCGTCATTTGCCTGACCAGTCACGCCAGGTCTCCGATTACGCAGGTTGCCGATGCGATTTTGTTGGTGCCCACCAAGGAATCGCCGCTTCAGGGAGGGGCGCTTTCGACGAAAATCGCGCAAATCCAGGCCATTGACATGTTGTCCGCCATTGTAGAGTCTCTCTCCAGGGAGAGGACTTCGGAAGCGATCATGAAGACGGCCAATGCCGTAGCGGACAAGCTATATTAAGGAGGCAGGACATGAACAGCCAAACGTATTTGACAAGCGTAGAAACGTGCATGGAGTGGATCGAGTCGCAAATGCTGACGTTCGACGGCGGCTATCACGGCATGTACGAACGGATTCGGATCAATGAGCATATAAGGGTCAACTGGGTCAGGCCCGATTGCAATACGGAGCTGCTCAGAACTTTAACGGTGTACGAGCGGATCACCGGCTCCGATCGTTACGCGAAGCTGGCCGCGAAGATCAAGGAATGGGTGCTGCGCGTGCAGGATAACGATCCTTTGTCTGTATGGTACGGGAGTTTTCCGTTTTTTTTGGTAGAGGGGAATACTGTAACGGATTCGGGGAAAAAGCTTTACCAAAATGACAACGGCCGGATTATGATCGCGTTGCTCCATGCCTACGAAATCGACCGGGATCCGCGCCTGTTGGAAAGCGCGATGAAAGTAGCCGATTACTGGATAGGCATCCAGCGTTCCGAAGGCAATTTTGTGCGGAAGGACGGCAAAACGTGGGAGCTTGCGAAAGGGCCGGACTTTGTGCTGTGGCTTGCGGCCGGCTTCCTGCTTCTGCATCAAGCTGCAGGCGGAGAGAAGTACAAAACGGCGGCATTGAAAGCTTACGATTATTTGCTCGCGCTTCAGCTTGAAGACGGCAGGATAAAGACATCCTACGAGCTGGAACTGACCGAAGATTGGAGACCTCTGTCCTCCGAGACGGCCAAAGCGCTGTATAGCTTCAGCGTGGCGTACCGTCTGACGAAGGATGAGCGTTTTGCAACAGCGCTGAAGAAGGCGGGCGCCTATACGCTCTCCTTGCAGCATGGAAGCGGCGGAATCTTGAACAATGACGCCCAGACGAAAGATGCCGCACTGCAAAACAACGAAAATCTATGCGATCTGGTCTATACGCAAGGGTTCGCTTTGATGGCGCTCATAGAGGCGTGGCAGGCTACCGGCGATGTTAACTATGAAGAAGGCGCGCGGAAGCTGGCAAACTTCTTGACGGACATCCAGTGCAAAGGCGAATCGCCGCTGTGGGACGGAGCTTGGCGCGGCTCCTACAATGCCGCAACCCGGCAATGGGACGGCAGGGCCGACCAGAACAACCATATCGACGAAGGCGGCATGTATTCGGTTTATACCGGCTGGACCGCTACGAATAATATGTTTGGTTTGCTGCGCTTGCATGAGCTTTCGCAAAAGTAGTTCAGTTCGGTTACGGCAAGTGAAAGGTGGGCGGAGAGTTGAGCGGCAGAGATGATTCAAGGGTTGAAGCACAGGAGGGCGCGGCGGCTGGCAAGGACGGGATGCATGTCATAGGAATGGATGTCGGCGGTACCAACATCAAGGCGGGCATCATAAGCCCGGATGGCGCGATAATCGGACTGGCTCAAGCTGCGACGCCCGTGAACCAGGGCAAAGAGGCTATTCTCGCCTGCATGGAGGAAGTGGTCGGTCAGCTTCGGAACGATTATAGGGGGGGAATCGGAGCGCTTGGCATCGGCTCGGCAGGCCGAATCGACAGGCAAACGGGGACGGTACTTTATGCGACCGATAATTTGCCGGGCTGGATGGGCACGCCGTTGAAATCGGTAATGGAGGCCAGGCTGTCGCTGCCTGTATTCGTGGACAACGACGTCAACGCGGCTGCGCTGGGAGAAGGTTGGCTGGGTGCTGGACGGGATGCCAGGCATTATGTGCTGCTGACATTGGGTACCGGAGTAGGGGGAGCTCTCGTGCATGACGGCAAGCTGATTGCGGGTCCGCGCGGCGGAGCGGGAGAAATCGGACATATGATCCTGCATCCCGGCGGCAAGGCTTGCAACTGCGGTCAGTCTGGCTGTCTGGAGCAATATGCTTCCGGAACGGCCCTCAACCGTTCGGCGAAGCTCGTGGACAGCGGATGGGACAGTCGCGAGCTGATGCGGCAACTGGAGCTGGGACATGAACAGTCGCGAGTCGTTATAAGCCGATTCGTGTCCGATCTGGCAACCGGACTGGTCTCTCTGCAGAATTTGTACGATCCGGAGCTAATCATCATTGGCGGCGGAATTATGGATACGCATCGATTGTGGTGGAGGGACCTGTTGGCGCGGCTTGGCTCCTGCACGGAGCAAGCGCTTAGCGTAAGACCCGCAGTGTTAGGCAATGAAGCGGGACTGCTTGGGGCCGCCCGATTGGCGTTGGACGAGTGGAATGCAGGATGGTCGTAGTCGAAGCCGTATTCGGTTCGAAGACTTGCGCAAGACCGATCGCATAAGCTATAATACGTAAAAATCGAATTCGACATTATGCCCGTGAAGAGAATCCAACTCGGAGGCGTACTCGTCAAGAGGATAGCAGCTCAAAGTACCGCAAGGTGCGGAGCAAGCGTGATTGATCTCGCGCCGCTTCGGTCAAGCGTCCTCCTAAGTTTACCGGAATCCGCCCGTTACCGCGGAACAAAGAGGATCGGACATGGCCATTGTCTGTCTGGTCAATTTGGGTGGCACCGCGAGTATAAGCGCTCCTCGTCCCAGTGGGATGAGGGCGCTTTTTGTGTTTTTTGAAGGTTTGAGGCATAGCTAGGGCGTGTCTGAATACTTCGAGGGGAGCAGATTTTGCCGAATTTTCGTTCCATGCAAGGAACTTTTGTGAAGGCGTACCGGGGGTACGTCAAGCAAAAGTGACGAAGCAGGGGGCGGAAAGGCGGTGAAAGATGCCCCCGAGCGGGTTTTCAGACACGCCCTAACAAACAAAGGAGCGGTGTCACGATGTTGGACATGAAGTGGATCAGGGATCATGCGGCTGAAGTACAGCGGACGGCGGATCTCAAAGGAATCAAATTGTCGATTGCGGAGCTGATGGAGGCGGACGACGCCAGGAAGAAGGCGCAAGGCGAGACGGATGGACTCAGAGAGCGTCGCAATAAGCTGTCGGAGTCGATCGGCGGATGGATGCGGGGCGGCAACCGTGACGAAGCGGAACGAGGACGCGCCGAAGTGCGGGAAATAAACGGCCGCATCGGGGAGCTGGAGCGAAAGCTGGAAGAAGTCCTGCTCGCCGTAGAGAATCTGGCTGAACGCGTGCCGAATATCGTATCGCCGGATACGCCGATCGGGCAGTCGGATGAGGACAATGTGGAACTGAAGCGGGTAGGAGAGCCGCTGGTCTTCGACTTCGAATGGCGGGATCATATGGCGCTTGCGGAGCTGCACGGACTTGTCGATGTGAAGCGAGGGGTAAAGACGGCGGGCAGCCGGCATTATTATATGACCGGTACGGGCGTGCTGCTGCATCGCGCCGTCCAGCAAATGGCGCTGGACCTGCTGGTGGGGCGAGGTTTCACTCCGCTGGATGTGCCGCTGATGGCACGGGCGGAAGCGATGAAGGGAACCGGTTTCTTCCCGCAAGGGGAGGATCAGACGTACCGGATTGCGGAAGAAGAGCGCTACCTGGTGGGGACGTCGGAGGTGCCGCTCGTCATGTTCTATGCGGGCGAGATTGTGGATGTCGACCAGCCGATCAAGCTGGCCGCGGCTTCGATGTGTTTCCGCAGCGAGGTCGGCTCGGCGGGGCGGGACGTGCATGGTCTCTATCGCGTGCATCAATTCGCCAAGGTGGAGCAGGTAGTCATTTGCCGAGCGGACGCTGAGCATTCGGAGGCCATGCTTCAAGAAATTACGGGGCATGCCGAGACGGTGCTCCGCATGCTGGAGCTGCCTTATCGCCAGATGGCGGTCTGTACGGGCGACATGTCGCAAAAGACGTATAAGCAATACGATCTGGAAACCTGGATGCCGAGCCGGGGCGCTTACGGCGAAACGCATTCGTCGTCGAATTTGCTCGACTTTCAGGCCCGCCGCTCGAACATTCGTTACCGCGACGAGGAGGGGACGCTTCGTTATTGCCATACGCTCAACAACACGGCCGTAGCCAGTCCGCGCATCCTGATCCCGCTGCTGGAGAACCACCAGCGGGAAGACGGCTCGATCTACCTTCCTGAGGCGCTGCGTCCCTATATGGGCGGCAGGGCGGAGCTGGGCGTTCCGGAGAGGTAAGAGGCAGGCGGTAGCTGGCACGGCCAAGAGTCGAGAGCTGCGCTTGGTGCGGATCGGGCAGGCTTGTCTACCTGCACGTCCGGGCTCTTTGGCTTTTCTACGTTGCTCGTTTCGTTAAGGCTATATGCCTCTCCCTCCGCCCAAGCGGGTTTCCAACCCGCACCTTACCGGCTCCTTGCCTACTCCTTACCCGCTCCTTACCCGCTCCTTACCCGCTCCGCTTCCGCTCGCGGTACTGGCCCGGAGTGACGCCTTCCTGCTTGCGGAAGGAGCGGATGAAGTTCTGCGGGTTGTTGTAGCGCAGCCGCGCGGCGATATCCTTGATCGGCATCTCGCTGTCCGACAGCCAGCGCTTCGCCATGTTGAACCGGTACATCGTCAAATATTCGCTGAACGAATGGCCCGTCTCCTTGCGGAAGACGCTGCTCAAGTAATTGGCGTTGTAATGCAGACGTGCCGCACATTCCTCAAGCGTCAGATCCGAATCGTAATGATGCTGGACGAGATCGATGATTTTCTCCGAAATGTTATGGTATTGCGCCTCGCGTCTGTCCCGGAACACCTTCACCATGGGATGCACGACTCCGGTCCAGAACCACTCCTCGATCTCCGCATGCGTAGGCAGCTTGAGCAGCTCCTCCAGCAGCGAGCTCTTCATGGGATGAATCTGACCGAGGCCGACGCCGGATTCCTGCATGACGACAAGCAGACTGTTCAGCAGCCGCGCGAGCGGAATCTGGTATTCCTGCGGACTGTGCTCCTCCGCGAACACGGCTTGCAGGAATTGCTTCAGCAGCTCCTTGGAGGTGTCCTTCTCGGCCAGCTTGATCGCGTCGAGCAGCTCGTTCTCGATGTACGAAGGGTAGCCAATGCCCCAAAACGGCTTGCCCTCCTGCTGCTCGAAATGCTCGTATTGAATAATAATGCCCGTACCGAGCTTCATCCGCTGTTTAAGCGCTTCGATCCCTTCGCGGCAGGCAACGGAGAGATGGTCGAAGGCCGTGAAAGGCAGGCTGAGGCCGATGCTGATCTGCACGTTCAAGTAACCGGCAACCTGGCTCTGTACCTGCTCCGTAACGGCATACATTTCCTCGGAGAACCCCGTGGCATCCTCGGTGACGCTCCCAACCACGACGACGATTGTGCCGTCCATGGCAACGGGAGCCAGTCGGCCTTGCAACGGCACCAGCTCTTCTACGATATTTTGGACAGCAAAGAGCAGCAGCTCCAGATCGCTTTTGGTATAACGGCTGTCCTCCTGAAAGTCGATCTGCAGCGCCATGACGGCCATAGTCCGCCAGCTCTCGAGCTGCTCGCCGTAGCCGAACTGCCGGAGCTTCTCCGGCATGGAGCTTCCCCGAACGTTGCCTTGCAGCGCGCGCATCAGAAAGAAGGCGCGCGCTTGCTGCACGTGCTGCTGGACCTCCTTCTCCAGTTGGGATTTGGACTGGAACAACCCGTGCACGCGCTCGCTGATGACCTGGAATTCGTTACGGCTCCGCCTGTCCGCGCGTCCGTCCGTCATGCGCTCGCCGACCTGGGCGAGCAGAAGCTGGATGGGCGAGTACATGCGGCGGGATCCGATCCAGGCAAGAAGCAGCGACACCAGCAGCATAAACAGGCAGATGTACAGCGTGTAGGCGCCGATTTTGACGGATTCCTTGGTCATGGCCGAGATGGAGGAGACCGACAGGTAATGCCAGCCGTTAAGCTCGGAACGGTAATACGTAACGGATTGTTTGCCCTGCTCTCCTGCTACGACGAAGTCCCCTGCCGCGTCGGTCAGGCGATCGGCGGGCATTCCCGCGGCCTCGGCCGGCTGTCCGATGAGGGAAGGGTCGCTATGCAGCAAGATCCGGTTTTCTTCATCCAGAATGATCATGTGCGCAAGCGTGGCTTCCGACGTCTCCAGTTCTACGAGATCCTGCAAACTGCAGGCGGGAATATTGGCGACGGCGAGGCCGTATTTCTCCAAACCCGACGTTGGAAGCTTCTTCACCAGGCTGATACTGTATGGGCAAGCGGCAGTGCCGCGGGCATTTTCCTCGGAGTAGAACCATTCCGAAGGCGTCAGCACCCAGGACACGCCCTCGGGCGTATTTCGCAGCGAAGCCAGCTGTTCGTGGAAAGGGTAGCGGTCGAACGCATAGAGACCGGAGTTTTTGACCATCCAGTTGTGGCGCTCGTTAATCAGAATGACATCTTCCAGCTTCGTGTCAAAAGATTGCATATACCGGATCTCATTCTGGATATCGTTATAGGTCATGAAGTCGTCAACCGACAGCGGCCCCTGAATGGCACGCTTCAGGACGGTGGAATGAATCACCTGATTTAGCGTGTGGTTGACAGTCGTGAGCTTCTGCTCTACATTGGAGTTAATTTGCATCAGCAACTGGCGATTGCCGCTGGCGACGTTTTCCTGAATTTCCTTGGATGACGTCATGTAGGAGAACGCCCCGATGAAGATAACCGGAAGGGTGCCAAGCAGGCAGCCGAAGATCGTCAACTTGCTAAGAAAGGACAATGAACGCACGGACTTCTCCACCTTCTCTCTCTCTAGATTGCGTCGCTGTTACCACTATTTTAGTAAACGCATACATGCGGGACAATAATCATCTTCTCTGGCGATGATCATTAGCTTAGATTATGTCGGCTGCAGGCCGCAAGTACAAGGGGGATTTCGATGTCAGGGTTACAGAGACCAGCTGTCTGCCGCTTCCGCAAGCTCATGCTGACCATTTTGCCGCTGCTTCTATTATGCGCTTCTTGCACCGGCGGCGATGACAAAAAGTCGAGCGGCGGCGGAGACGACAAACCCGTTATAACGATTATGGCGCCGCTGCACTTCCCCCACTCGCCGAGTGAAGAAACGATGAACGAGCTGGAGACGTTGACGGGCACGCAGCTGGAGATCAACTGGGTGCCGGACGGCATCTACACCGACAAGATGAATACCGCTCTGACGACGAATTCGCTCAAAAAGGTAACATTCGCCAAACATACGGACTACATGTTCATGAAGAATTCGATCCGATCCGGGGCCTTCTGGGAGATCGGTCCTTATCTGGAGCGTTTTCCGAACCTGAAGCATCTCGACAAAGGTATCATTGCCCAGACAGCCGTGGACGGCAAGCTTTATGGCTTATACACGGAGCGGCCTTCGTCCAGACAGGGCATCATCATCCGCGAGGATTGGCTGAACGTGCTGGGGCTGGCCAAACCCACTACGCTGGAGGAGCTGTATGAGGTGATCCGGCAGTTTACGCAAAACGATCCCGATGCCAACGGCAAACACGACACCTTCGGCCTGGTGGACCGGAACGACCTTGTGTTTGGCGCGTTCAAGACGCTGGGCTCTTATTTCGGGACGCCTAATAATTGGGGAACGGATGGCGCGGGGGGCGGGCTTGTACCAGAATTCGAATCCGCCGCTTATCTCGACACGATGAACTACATGAAAAGATTATATGATGAAGGGCTCGTCAACAAGGAATTTGCGGTAACCAGCAAGGAGATGCAGCGCGACTTCGTCATTCGCGGGATGGCGGGCGTATACATTGGCAGCATGCAGGACGTGCAGCGTCTGTCCGATGAGGCCCAACTGTTTAATCCGAAGGCGAAATTTACGCTGGTGAACCGTATTCAGGGTCCGGAGGGTTATCGGGTTTGGTCGATTCCGAATTATTTTGGGCTTTATCTGTTTTCGAAGAAGGCGATCCGCACCGAGGAAGAGCTGCTGGACATTCTGGCGTTTTACGACCGGACGATGGATGGCGATGTAGCGAATTTGCTCAAATACGGCATGGAGGACAAACATTATTTGTTGAAGGACGGCAAGGTGCTGCTGCCCGAGGAGATGACGCAGAAGCGTACGACAGAGGCGGGCGGACTGTATGTGCTCATGATCGCCGATCTCAGCAATCCCAACGTCAAGGATGTCAGCGAGCAAGAGACGCTGCAGGAGGAAGCCGAGAGGTATACGGCGGACAACGAGAAGTTTATCGTGCCGGATCCCACTAACGGGCTGGAGTCCAAGACCTATGACGAGCGCGGCGTGGAGCTGTACAAGATTATCTCCGACGCCACCTACAACTATATGTTGGGCAAGCTGGACGAGGATGGCTTCTACCGGGAAGTAGAGCGGTGGAAGCTGCAGGGCGGATCGGATATTATAAAGGAATATACGGAAGCGTACAACGCGAAATAATAGTGGCCCTCCCGGGTGTATGGGAGGGCCTTTTCGTAATGCTGCGGGGGGCTGACTGGCGCAATAGCCCGAGAAAATCGGGCTATAGGAG
>NZ_MXQD01000067.1:0-48289 GCF_002165585.1 Paenibacillus sp. MY03
CCGCATAAATGAGGTTATTCAACAGTCTGAAATCCTCCATCTAATTTATGGAGTATCGGTTGTGGGGCCTAGAATGCTCAGAAATAGAGGGAGCTTTTCCCTTTGTTCCGTTCTATAAGAGCAAATATCTCGAAATAGAGGGCAGTAATCCCCTTAATTGTTCAAGCTGAGGTCAGCCAGTCCCAAATAGCTGGTTTTCCGCTATAATCAACGTGCCAGGTATGTCCGAGGCACGTCGCCCTATGCACAGGCCCATTACCGTGTTATAGTCGGCTTGAAGGTTTTGGAAGATTATCCAGTGATGCGAGAAGGGAGAAGCGGAATGGTCCGATCATTTGGACATGAAATGGGGTTTGCGATGACCATGGGTCCCAAACTTAAGCGCGAAGTTGAAAGACAGCTGCTTCTTGATTTGAACCATTACCATCCATTTCCTGATGAACTAAGGTTTGATTGGTCAGACAGCTGTACTGAGGGCAAATGCTTGAATTATCTGGATGGATCGTTAGACTGTTTTTCCAGCATCTACGTTTACAATAAAGAAGATGAAGTAGTAGGTGACGGATGGATGGATTTTCTGTATGTAGTGGAGATCGATCAACTAATTGTGCACTGGAAATTCCTTGTTATTTATATAGATGAAGCAATGGTTATTGCAAAATCCGACGTTGGAGTACCGGAACATATTAAACAAATATACCGTTTAGGAGGATAGTGGTTAATGATGGAAATCGTAAGGGACAAGTAGAGAAGAGAGAGGGAGCAACGGGAAGGCTCACTCTAACGAATGGTGTGGTCATCATTATGTCACGCAGCGACGAAGAGGAGAATACGTGATAAATAAAAAGTGGCTCGCTGCGGACATCGCTATGAGTATTTCTGGTACATACTACCTGCTGTCCAAATGGGAAAATGCCGAGATTCATAATACTGTTAATGGTTTTTATCGCGGTTTTGTGGCGTTGACGTCGATTATGTGTTGTGGATCGGAAAAGGCAAAAAGGTCGTTTATAGCACCGTTAACTACGGCGATATCGGCGAATTAAAAAAGGGCAGGGATAAAATATTCATAAAGAAGATACAAAACGAGTGGCTCATCACCGAATATCGTTCAGGAGCACCGTGGAACTTGCCCTAATACGAAAGGTGGCTAACGTCATGAATAAGATCCCCGTTATCGAGACGCCGAGGCTGCGGCTTAGGCCGCTAAGGATGAAAGATGCATCTGATGTGTTCCATTACTTCGCTCGGGACGAGGTGACGGAATATTACGATGTGGAGAGCTTCACGGAGCTGGAGCAAGCGGAGAAGCTGATCCAGTTCTGGCATGACAGATTCCACAATCAGCAAGCCGTCCGATGGGGAATTACGCTTCGATCACAAGATCGGGTTATCGGCACGTGCGGTTTCCACAATTGGACCCAAAAGCATTGCAAAGCCGAGGTGGGCTACGAACTGTCTCCCGAGTACTGGCGGCAAGGGATTATGGCCGAAGCTTTGCATGCGATTATGCATTTCGGTTACGGGCGTATGGCGCTGAACCGTATCGCCGCAATCATTCTGCCGGGCAATACGGGCTCCCGAAGACTGCTGGAGAAGATGGGCTTCTATGAAGAAGGCACGCTGAAGGAGTATTATTATAAAAAGGCAAGCTTTAGAGATGCTATTATTTTTTCGAAGCTGAACGCGGGAAAGGAAGCATAACGAATGACCTATCAAAACATCTTGTTCGATCTGGACGGAACCATAACGGATCCCAAGGAAGGCATTACGAAGTCCGTGCAATACGCGCTGGCCAAGCTAGGCATCTACGAAA
This sequence comes from Paenibacillus sp. MY03, assembly GCF_002165585.1. Lineage (NCBI taxonomy): Bacteria > Bacillati > Bacillota > Bacilli > Caryophanales > Paenibacillaceae > Paenibacillus > Paenibacillus sp. MY03. The sequence continues at coordinate 1,817 of NZ_MXQD01000067.1, forward strand.
AAAACCTCGAAGCCCTTACGTCGTTTATAGGACCGCCGTTAGCCCAATCGTTCCGGGAGCTGTACGCGTTCGGCGAATCGGATGCCAGGCAAGCCGTAGAGTACTACAGGGAATATTTCAAGGAGACGGGAATCTTCCAGAATGCGTTATTCGGCGGAATGGTAGACTTGCTGGCCGGGTTGCAGCGGCAAGGGCGCTCGCTCATTCTGGCGACCTCCAAGCCGACCGTATTCGCGAGGCGGATTCTGGAGCACTTCCGGATCGAAAAGTATTTCGCGGAAGTGCATGGCAGCGAACTGGACGGCACGCGGTCCGACAAGACGGAGCTCATCGCGTACATTATGCAACAACATAAGCTGGATAAGTCGGGGACGGTCATGGTTGGCGATCGTAAACACGACATCATCGGCGCCCGCAACAACGGGATATCGTCCATCGGCGTCACGTTCGGCTACGGCAGCCTGGAGGAGTTGACGGGGGCAGGTCCGACGACCGTATGCCATTCCGTAGATGAGTTGAAGAAGACGCTACTTTTGCGGGGGTCTAATCAGGCAACAGTGGCAGAAGTGCGCGCCATTGGGATTCGCGACTCCGAAACCGTGGACCGCCTGACGGCCGTCTGGCATTCCTCCGTGGCGGCGACGCATGATTTTCTGACCGCCGAAGAGATCCGTTCCATTGAACCCGAGGTTCGGCAGGGCTTGCAGCTAATCGAGTATCTGTATGGTTGTTATGACGAAGACAGGCAGCCGCTCGGTTTCGTCGGCATGCAGGGTGACAAGATCGAGATGCTGTTCGTGGAGGCGAAGCAACGCGGGAGGGGCATAGGCAAAAAGCTGCTGGAGGCCGCTCTCAAGCACGAGGGAGTGCGATACGTCGACGTGAACGAGCAGAACGGGCAGGGCTGTGCTTTCTACGCAAACAGAGGTTTCCGGATCGTCGGCAGGTCCGAACTTGATTCGCAAGGCCGACCGTATCCGATTCTTCATTTGGAAATATAGTACATTGTTATGACCTGAGGAGGGAGACATCCATGTCCAACAAACCCGAATTTGAGCCTGCTCGCGCCAAGTCCGCCAGGGTAGCTCCCTCGCTCTATGGGGGAATCCCGGGCGGACGTTTGGATGGATCGTCGTCCCTGCTTCGAGTCCCACCCGGAGAGGAGCTGTTGATCGGGGAGGGACAGCCGCTTGCCTTCCTTCGGCGGGCCGTTCATTATACGGGGCAATGGCCCTCCACAATGAAAAGAAGGCGCGTCGGCGTTTTCGCCCTGCTGTACGTCAAGCACGGCCGTGGCGAATTAACCGTCGACAATGTCCCCATCTCCATTGCCGGCAATCAGCTTCTTCTGCTCACGCCTGGCATGTATATGATCGAACAGGCTGATGCGCTTGCAGACTGGGATGTCCATTACATCGCCTTCAAGCTGATGCGTTCGGTTCGAGAGGATGGGGGTTGGTCGCTTGCACCCTTCGAGCCGTCGCATTTCCCGAGAGGCGGAGCAATGTCCGTTACTGACATGCACTCGATCGAAAGGTTAATCGAACGTCTGCATAAGGGGGCAGACGACGCTGACGGCATGTTTCGTTGGAGGCGCCAGCTGGCACTGTCAGAGCTGCTTTATATGATTCTGTCGGAGCAGAAGGCGCAGCGGAGCCCTTATTCGGCGCCGGATGCCGTAAGGCGCTGCGCGGCTTATATCGACCAACACTATAAGGACAATATTCGAATGGACGAGCTCGCAAGCTGGTGCGGTCTACATCCCAGCACGTTCACGCGTCATTTTAAGGCTGCGATGGGGATGCTGCCCAGCGATTATTTAATCCATGCGCGCATCGAATCGGCCAAAACCATCTTGCCGGGGGGAGGTCCGCTGAGGGAGGTTGCGCGGCAGGTGGGTTTTTGCGATGAATATTATTTTAGCCGGATGTTCAAGAAGGTTGCCGGAGTCTCCCCTTCCGTCTACATTCGAACGGCGGGAGAGCGTTCGCAAGGCAAGGAGCGAAACGGCAGGATATTGAAGCCTGTTAATGTCGCGGTTACGTACGTGGACGAGGTCGACCATCTGATCGCGCTTGGCCTGCTCCCCGCAGCCGTGCCTGCCGATCATCAACCGGATCGGCAAGAGACGGTCATTCCCTATCTGAAGCCTTATATTGCCCATCTCCTGCATATCGGCTGCGAGCTGTCGATCGACATGGAGCGGCTGCGCAAGCTTGCCCCCGAGCTGATTATCGTCGGCCGCTTCATGAAGAGCTGGGGCGTGAACGGCTTTGCCGACATCGCCCCGACCCACTATTACAGCTGGGAGGTAGACTGGCGCAACGTGCATCGCCAGCTCTCGGCCATGCTGGGACGGGAAGCCCACGCTGAGCAAAATATCGCGCAATTCGATCGGCTCGTCCGCTCCGCGAGGGACCGGATGTACGCTGCATGCGCGAGCAAGACGTTCCTCTTCCTGGAGTCGACACGGGAAGGCGTAAGGGTAAGTCCTTATATGAGCAACGGAGGCTGGCTGCTCTACCAGCAGCTGGGACTGACGCCGGCATCGATCGTGAGCGTCAACGGCTGGGAGCATTACGTTACGCCGGAGGAAGCGGCCGCGATTCCGGCCGACTATCTGTTCGTAGGGCAGCGAAGCGGCGCCGCCGACGTGCATCGCGGGTTGTTGGAGGAGCCCGGGATACGAAGGTTAGGTCCCCGTTTAATCGAGCTGCCCCGCTATCCATGGGGGAAGGGCGGTCCGATCGCCTACTCGATGGGCGTGAAGCTGATCCTGGCTTTGTTTGCAAAATTCCACAAATAATTTGCGGAAATCGTACATGGCTTTCCCATCGGAAATGCGTTACTCTTCTTGTTGAGAAGAATTATCATTATCGACTGACGAGGAGAGAAAGCTGTGAAGAGAATGCAAAAATGGGGAATCTTGCTGGCGATGTCGGCACTTATCATGATTCTGTTGGCCGCTTGCGGAGGAGAAAACAAGGCGACAAACGAAGGAGGAGAGGGAAGCTCGGCGCCTGGCAGCGCGAGCCCCTCGCCTGAGGTTATAGAAGAGACGCCGGAGCCGTCGCCAACCGTGCGCACTGTCACGACGCTGGCAGGCACGGTGGACATTCCGGCCAATCCGGAGCGGATCGTACTGACGTATGACGACGACGTCGATCACTTCCTGGCGCTCGGTCTTAAACCTGTCGCCGCTCCGCTCTATGACAGGGACGATAACATTAACGGCTATCTGCCTTATTTGGCGGATCAATTGGAAGGAATGGGAACGTTTCCGCTGTCCACCGATTTCGAGCCTATCGTGGCTGCGGAGCCCGATCTGCTCGTTGCCGGTTATCATCACCGCGAGGTGCTGACGGAGCTGCAGAAGATTGCTCCTACCGTCTACTTCGAATGGGATGTCGACTGGCGGAAGACGCATCTGGAGATGGGACGCCTGCTGAATTTGGAGGAGAAGGCTAAGAGCAACGTCGATGCCTTTAATGCGGAAATGGAAATTACCAAGACGTATGTCGCAGACGCAATCGGAGACGAACCCGTCGCGTTTATCAAGGTCCGTCAAAATCAGCTGGAGCTGTACGGCGGTCCGGGAACCGGTTCTTCCGCTTCCTTTATCCTGTACGATCTGCTTGGCCTGACGCCGGTTAAGGATGCCGCTACGGACACATGGGGCGCGCAGTTCTCGCTTGAGAGCTTTACGGGGCTGGAAGCGGAGCATCTCTTCCTGTTGGTGCAAGGGAACGACGAAAATGCGGCGCTTGTGGACGACTTGCTCAGCAATGAGCTGTACAAAAACGTGCCGGCCATTCGGAAGGGCCAGGTGTACAAGGTGAATAGTTATCCATGGGAGCGCGGCGGTCCAATCGTCTTTACCGAGGGAATGAAGCAGATTCGCGAGATGATCAAGCCATGAGCGGCCCATCTTCGAACGAGACTGGCGGTCTCTACGATCTGACCATTATCGGCGGCGGTCCCGCGGGCATGTATGCGGCGTTTTACGCGGGCATGCGGGATATGAAGGTTAAGCTGATCGAGGGTAAGAACGAACTGGGAGGTTTCCTGCATCACTACGCTGAGAAAATGATCTGGGATGTCGGCGGCATCCCGCCGCTCCGCTGCGATGGACTAATCGAGCGACTCGCGGAACAGGCTAGGACATTCGAACCGGTCATCGTCTTCGGCCAGCGGGTCGACGGGCTGGAGACGCTGCCTGGCGGCGCTTATCGATTGCGCACCGATACCGGAGAGTCGCATGATACGAAGACGATTCTTGTCGCGGTTGGTCGGGGCATTACCGAGATGACCAGGCTGAACATTCAAGGCGCGGACCGTTATGAGCTGACCAATCTGCATTATACCGTCCAGAACCCGGAGTCCTTCCGGGACAAGCGAGTGCTCATATCCGGCGGGGGAAACTCCGCCGTAGATTGGGCGAACGAGCTTGCCGACGTGGCCAAGCAAGTGATCGTGGTGCATCGCCGCGAGGAGTTCGGCGCCATGGAGCGCAGCGTGTCCAACATGCTGCAGGTGGCGGACGTGCGTACGCCCTATGAGCTGCATGGGCTACACGGCGCGGGAGATGTTATCGGCGCGGTCAGCATCGCGCATATCGAGAGCGGCGACACGGAGATGATCGAGGTCGACGCCGTGGTCGTCAGTCACGGCTATACGCGCAGCTACGGGGATCTGCTGGAGTGGGGTCTGGATATCGGCAAGCACGGAATTCATGTCAGCGACCAGACGGCGACGAACCTCCCCGGTATCTTCGCCGCCGGAGATTGCGCCTCGTACTCCAACAAAGTCAAGCTGATAGCCGGGGCCTTCACCGACGCGGTGCTCGCCGTTAACAGCGCCATGAGCTACATCGATGCCGAGGCGCCTAACATGGCATATGTCTCTTCGCATAACGAGAAATTCCGGGAGATGAACAAGCAGTTGCTTCATGCAAGCAAGGCTGTAGAAAAACAATAAAAGACGCGGCAGGGCAAGGTTTCGGTCGTTAAGCTTAGGTAAGACACGGAATGCGGTTCCGTGTCTTATTTGCATTCGAGAATGTGCCAGATTCGGCTATAATACGGAAGGAATCGGTCTCGTACGAATATGACCGATTTGTCAAAAATCGCTCATTTACTTTTCGGCCCCAAATCGATATAAAATGATAAAGGCGCTAGCGATCGTTCTACTTACTTTTTGTAAGCGTTAACAGCATAGAGAAATAAAAAAGGGGCCAAGAAAGTCATGAACAAAAAATCCAGGTTATGGCGAGATTATTTGATATCCTATGTTTTTATTTTTGCCATCCCCTTCCTCATCCTCGGTATGTTTATATACATGAACGCGGTGAAGGTTGTTCAGCATGAGATCGAACAAGCGAACAGCTATAAGCTGAAGCAGGTGCAAAGTTATCTCGACGGCCAGATTAACGGCTTAAAGCATATGGCCGCTAAGATGGCCTTTGATCAACGGCTGACTCCATATGCGGCTAAGCTGAACGACTATTCGGCAGCGGAGACGGTGAAAGAGCTGTCCAGATACAAGGACAACAGCTTGATTTTGGAGAGCGTATTGCTTTACTTCCGCAACGATGATCATATCTATTCCGATGAAGGCGTTGTTTCGCTTGATGTGCTGACCCAAGAGATGTATCCCTTCCCGCTGGCGGAACGCGAAGCATTTTTGCACGATTTGTCTACGAGTCTCCAGATTACATTGAAGCCAGCCGTTCCGGTACAGCTGAGAGGCAGCCGGGAAGAGCGTCTGCTCACTTATATGTTCCCGATTATGCCGAACAATAGCCAACCTTATGGCACGGTGCTGTTTCTGATCAACGAATCGATGCTGACAAGCATGATGAGCAATATGCTGGGCAATGTGCAAGGCGCCGTCTATTTGCTTAATGAGGCGGGTGAAGTGCTTGCCGTCGAGCGAACGGAGGATTCTCCTGAGCTGGAGCGAATTATGCAGAAGTCCGAGCTTAAGACGGGCGAAGTTATTAGCAAAATCGGCTCTACAAGCTATTCGGTCATGAGCGAGAAGTCGGAGCTGACGGGCTGGACGTACATGATCGTGATGCCGACGGATCAATTCTGGTACCGGGTTATCGAGTTCAAGCAGATCGCCGGCCTGGTGCTGTTGCTGGTGCTCGTGATCGGCATTGTTGCGGCCTGGTTCGTTTCCTTCAAAAAGTCGGGCCCGATCCGCGCTCTGGTTGCGCATTTGCAGCATCAGAGCACGCCGGGAAGATCGGAGCGGGGAAGCGCCAACGAGTTCGAGTTTATTCGTGGAACAGTGGATGACCTGCATCATTACACGATGCAGTTGGAGACGAATATGGAGCAGCAACTGCCGCTTGTTATCGATCAAATGCTCTATCGGGCATTAACGGGGAGCGGCTCCGAAGCGGAGACGGGGGCGGACGCGAGCGCTGCCTTGCATCCACATATTCAAGGCCAATATTATTACGTTATGGTTATTTCTTATCGCCAGGATAACCATCCAATCGTTGGCTCGTCCGGCAGCGAGGCGCTGTACCGTCTTCTGAATCGGGTCGAGGCGGCGGGCAGTGACGGTTTCGGCATTGAATTGCTGGATGAGCAGGCATTCGCGCTTGTCATGTCGGTTCAGGAAGTTGTGGCGGATACTAGAGCGCATCAGAAGCAGGCTGCCGACGAGATCCAGACGCTGCTGCGCGAGAAGCTCGGCATCCACTCCTTGATCGGCGTCGGTACGGCATGCGTAGAGCTGTCCGACATTAATCAATCGTTTATCGAAGGCCTTGCCACCATCGAATATCGGCTTCTGTTCCCGGAGGGGCATGTGCTGTTCTTCGAGGATACGGCGAAGCTCCAGGATCATAATCGCCAATATTCGATGGGCGATCAGATGAAATTTACGCAAAGTCTTAGAATGGCCGATCAAGCGGTATGCCTCGACTCCTTGCAAACGATGCTCGACAATATGGCGCAGATGGAGCAGTCTGTGCTGTTGCTTCGTTATATTTGTTTCGATCTGGTCAATGCCGTGCTGAAGGAGATGAGAACTCTGAAGATCGGGATGGATTGGCCGGAGACGAAACGAATGATGGAGTTCCAGACGTTGGAGGATTTGCGGGAAAGCATGCGTATCGTCGTGATCCGGATATGCGAGCATGTGGGCGCGGGCAAACAAACAAAACGGGCCGACCTGTGTGCCAGAATTATAGAGGAGATCGATCAGGGCTACAGGTCGGATCAGCTAAGCCTGGACATGCTGGCCCAGCAATTCGACGTATCCGCTTCCTACATCAGCAGATTAATTCGCGAGCAGACGGGCACATCCTTTATAGAATATGTACAGCAGCTGCGGATCGAGGCTGTTAAACGCGAGATGTTGTCAACCGATCGTCCCATCAAAGATATTATTATCGAAGCCGGCTATCAGGATATGTCGAGCTTTATTAAGAAATTCAAGAAGTCCGAGGGGCTGACCCCGGGGGAATACAGGAAAAAGGCGCGGACGGAATAAGTCATTTGCGACGAAATCCAATATGACCAATTGAACAAAAATCACTCATTTACACTAGACCCCCCTCGAATTTATAGTGAGAACCATCAACAGATGAGGGGAGGCAAAGGTTCTCGATGATCACGCTTTCAAAGAACGTTCGCAAGTATTGGCAGCTGTACGTCTTTATTGTTCCCGCGCTGGCTTACTTTATTATTTTTCATTACATCCCGATTTACGGCGCGCAAATCGCCTTCAAAAACTATTCGGCTGTAAAAGGGATATGGGGGAGCACATGGATTGGCTTTGATCATTTCGAACGTTTTTTTAACTCGTATTACTTCAAGCTGCTGTTAACCAACACGCTGCAGATCAACCTGTACCAGCTGGCGCTGTTTCCGGTCTCGATCATTGTGGCGCTGTCGATCCACGAGGTGACCAGAGCGCGGTTCAAACGATTCGTGCAGCTCGTTACGTATGCGCCGCATTTTATTTCGGTCGTTGTCATCTCGGGCATGATTCTTGTGTTTCTTGATCCGTCCTCGGGTATTGTCAACACCATTATTAAAGCTTTGGGCGGGGAGCCGATTTCCTTTATTACGGAGCCGGGATGGTTCAAGAGCATTTATGTGTTGTCGGGGGAATGGCAGAACCTGGGATGGGGCGCCATCATCTATTTGGCAGCGCTTGCAGGCATCAATCCGGAGCTTCATGAGGCTGCGCAAATCGACGGTGCCAGTCGCTGGCAGCGAATCTTCCATATCAATGTTCCGGGCATTATGCCAACCATTATTATTTTGTTTATTCTTAATCTCGGCAGCTTCATGAACGTGGGCTTCGAGAAGATTTATTTGTTGCAGAATCCGCTGAACATGGAGTCCTCCGAGGTCATTCAGACGCATGTGTACAAAAGTGGTTTGCTGCAAGCGCAGTATAGCTACACGGCGGCAATTGGCTTGTTTAATAATGCCATTAATTTTGCGATTCTGCTTATCTTCAACAGACTGGCGAGAAGGAGCGGCAACAGTCTATGGTAGAATCGAAACGGAAGACCGGGGGGACTTAAACGATGATCAGACAAACATGGGGAGACCGGGTATTCCAGGTTATGAATAGCGGATTTCTTGCGATTCTGGCTTTGCTGGTCTTGTATCCGCTGGTGTATATCATAAGCGCGTCGATTAGCGATCCGTCTTATGTGAATGCCGGCCAAATGTGGTTATGGCCCAGAGGACTAACGTTCGAGGGGTACGAGCGGGTATTTCGTAATCCGGATATATGGCAGGGATACTTGAACTCCGCTTTTTATACCGTTGCGGGCGTATTGATTAATTTGGCCGTCACCTTGCCCTGCGCGTATGCGCTGGCGAGAAAGGATTTGCCAGGCCGCACGCCGGTGACGCTCGTTATTATTTTTACGATGTTTTTTAGCGGCGGCTTAATTCCAAACTACCTGCTTGTGAAGGACCTGGGCATGGTGAACACGTATTGGGCGTTGCTGCTGCCCGCTGCGGCTTCGGCGATTAATATAATTGTATCGCGAACCTTCTTTCAATCGAACATTTCGCGGGAGATGGAAGAGGCGGCGGCTATGGATGGCTGTTCGGATTTCAGAATGTTTTTTGTTATTGTGCTGCCGTTATCCAAGGCGATCATCGCGGTGATGGCGTTATTCTACGGTGTCGGTCACTGGAATCAGTACTTCAGCGCATTAATTTATTTGAGCGACAGAGACATGTTCCCGCTTCAGCTATTCCTGAGAGAGATATTGGTGCAGCAAGAAATTGCGGCGCAAATGCTGATGAACGGCGGCGATATGGAATTGTTGATGGCAGAGCAGACCCGCATATCGGAGCTGATCAAATACGCGGTTATGATTGTTGCCGCACTGCCGCTTATTGTTGTTTATCCGTTTGTTCAGCGTCATTTTGTACAAGGCGTTATGATTGGATCTATTAAAGGATAATAACATTCGGGAACGGGCGAAGCGGGGGATGCTGCGCCCGTTCGTTCGCTTGTAATAGAGGAGGAAGAGGATTATGTTGAAGTCGCAACAACACGTGCAGGAGTATGATGTCGTCGTGGTCGGAGGAGGATCGGCTGGAACGGCGGCAGCGATGCAAGCGGCCAAAGCCGGGGCAAGAACGGCTCTGATCGAAAAAAACGGGATGCTGGGAGGAACGACGACGGTTGGAGCCGTCAATTTCCCGGGCTTGTTCCACGCTTGGGGGAAGCAGGTGATCGCCGGTTTCGGCTGGGATGCGGTTATGCGGACGGCCGAACTGGAGGGCGTGGAGCTGCCGGACTTCTCCACCGTGCCCGAACGGCATTGGCATCATCAAATTCGCGTCAACCGATTCCTGTATTCCGCCGTGCTGGATGAACTGTGCCTGGAGGCCGGAGTGGAATTGAGATTCCATGAAATGACGGCGGCCGCGGAGCCGACCGATTCCGGCATTCTGCTGACCGTGGCGGGCAAGGAGGGGATCAGCCTGCTTCATGCGAGCAAGGTTGTGGACGCAACCGGAGACGCCGATGTATGCGGCTTGCTTGGTTATGAGCGAGTCCAGAGCGAGCATAAGCAGCCCGGCGCGTTAATCAATGAAATCGGCGGGTACGAGATGGACGATATTAATCCGCTTGAGCTGAAGCGGCTTTATGATGAGGCGCTTGTACAAGGGAGTATTCGGATGACGGATCATCCGGCAAGCGATATTCCGTTCTATCATGAATTGAAGGGCGGCTCCATCAGCATGCATGTGCCGGGCGTAGACGGCGGCAGCTCGGCGGCGAGATCGGCGGCGGAGCTGGAGGCGCGCCGGACCTTGCTGCGCATCTACAAATTTCTGCGCACAGTTCCGGGCTGCGAGCGGCTCACGGTACGATTCGCCGCGAGCGAATGCGGCATTCGCGAAACATGGCGGATCCTCGGAGAGGAAACAATCACCGAGGAAGCATATTTGAAGGGTTATGTATGGCCGGACGCGATATGCTACAGCTATTATCCGATTGATCTGCATCACCCGAGCAGCAATACGGTCGAGAAGAAGTATCCGGCCGAGCATGTCGTGGCGACGATTCCGTACGGGGCGCTTATCCCGCAGCGGAGCGAGCATTTGCTGGTCGCCGGACGTTCTATTGCCGGCGATCAGATGGCTAATTCCGCTTATCGGGTGCAGGCTACTTGCATGGCAACCGGGCAAGCCGCCGGAGCTGCGGCCGCTCTGGCCGCGCGGAATATCGTAAACGTCCGGGAAGTGTCTTATCAGGAATTGACGGATTGTCTGCGCCAACATGGAGCAATCGTACCGAATCGTATGTAGAGCTCGGTATAGGATAAACGACTGAGTCAGGGAGATGATCAAGATGTCAGATAAAAACAATCAGCCGACAGTAGCCGTCTATTACTTTCCCAATTATCATATCGATTCCCGTAATGAAGCCGCCCATGGCGAAGGGTGGACCGAATGGGAGCTTGTGAAATCGGCCACCCCGCGTTTTCCTGGCCATCAGCAGCCGAAGGTGCCGTTATGGGGATACTTGGACGAGTCCCTGCCGGAAACTGCGGAGAAGCAAATTGATGCGGCGGCTGATCATGGAATAGATGCTTTTATCTACGACTGGTATTGGTACGAGGATGGACCATTCCTTAATGCAGCGCTAGAGAATGGTTTCTTGCAAGCGGCTAACAATAATCGGTTGAAATTTTCGATTATGTGGGCAAATCATGATTGGATTAATATTTTTCCATACAAGCGGGGGACGGACCACACACTCTTGCAAAAGGGACAGGTTTCTCTGAAGGCTTTCGAAGAAGCTTGCGATTATATGATTCGAAATTATTTTGTCCATCCGAACTATTGGCGTGTCAATGACGGATTGTACGTATCCTTCTACGAGCTTATGAGCTTGATTCAAGGGCTTGGAGGTCGGGAGGAGACGCGTAATGCGTTGGAAGCTTTCCGTGAGAAAGTGCGAGCGGCCGGTCTGGGCGAGTTGCATCTGAACGCTGTTGTCTGGGGGATTCAGAATTTGCCGGGCGAGCGCACATTGGAGAATCCGGCTGAGATGGTGAAGGACTTCGGATTTGACAGCGTTACTTCTTATGTGTGGATTCATAACGTGCCAATGGAAACGTACCCGACGGTATCCTATCCAGAATATGCATCTCTCGCCCAGAAAGACTGGTCTCGATTCCGGGAGCAGTTTAACGTACCTTACTTTCCGAATGTGTCCATGGGCTGGGACTCGTCCCCCCGAACCGTGCAATCGGATGTCCATGCCAATATCGGATATCCGCATACGCCGATCCTGGTCGGCAATACGCCGGATGAATTCCGAAACTCCCTTCTGGCGGTTAGAGACTTTTTGATTGAAAACGCCGCAACGCCGCCGATCGTGACAGTGAATTCATGGAATGAGTGGACGGAAGGCAGCTATATTGAACCAGATACGGTGTATGGCATGCAGTATTTGGAGGCGATTCGCGATGTGTTCGGAATGAGGAAGCAGCATCCGGGCGAATATAAGGGACAAAGTACGTAAGGGAAAGCACGTAAGGAATAGGTCATTTACGACGGAATCCAATATGACCGATTGAACAAAAATCACCCATTTACACCAACTCCCCTCGAATCTATAGTGAGAACCATCAACAGAGGAGGGGAGGTAAAGGTTCCTAATGATTACGCTTCCATAGAATGTTCGCAAGTATTGGCATGGAGCGGCTTTGTACAAGACGTTATGATTGGAGCTATTAAAAATAATAACAGGGAGGTTTTACAATGAGAAAAAGAACAGTGCGCAGCGTAGCTACAGCAGTGGCGCTAATTTTAGCTGTATTGCCGGGTTGCGCGTCGAACGGCAACGAGGGCAATACGAATAAGGGTGCAAATTCGCAGCAAACGGAGAGCCAGAAGCCGTCCGATGCGCCAAAAACATTTAATGAAACGGGCCTTCCGATCGTGGACCAGTCGATCAAGCTAACGATGATGGGGGCCGAGGACATGCAGCGGAATTGGGAGGATTTGTATTTCTTTAAAGGGATGGAAGCGGATACGAATATCCAGTTCGAATTTATGGCTTTGCCAAGCTCCTCCTATAGTGAACGCAAAAATTTGGCATTTGCCAGCAATGAATTGCCGGATATCTTTTTTAATGCGGGACTGAGCAGCAATGATGAAGTGAATTATGGCTCGCAAGGCATGCTGATTCCGTTGGAGCAATTAATTGCGGATTATGCGCCAACCTTGACGAAGCTGTTCGAGGAGTATCCGGAGATTCGCCAGTCGATTACGACGCCGGATGGACATATTTATTCCCTGCCGCAAATCGCGGATCATCCGCGCGACCGTTTCTTCCGCTTGTTCGTGAATGGCGAATGGCTGGACAATCTGAAGATTGACAAGCTGCCTTCGACGGTCGACGAATTTTATGATCTGCTGGTGAAGTTCCGCGACGAGGATCCTAACCAGAATGGCAAAGCCGACGAAATCCCGCTGACCGGGGATAACAAGCTGAATTATATTCGCCCGATTATGTTGTCTTACTTCGGTTATGTGAGCGACTTTATCAATGTGAAGGATGATAAGGCCGTCTTCGTGCCGGCACAGTCCGGTTATAAGGATTATTTGACCTTCATGCATAAGCTGTACGCGGAGAAGCTGCTGGATCCCGAAATTTTCTCCCAGAATAGAGCGCAGATGACGGCCAAAGGCGAGAATGAGCTCTACGGCGTCATGGGCAACAGCCTGCCGGTCTTCGGCGGGAAGGACAGACAGGTTGTGCCGAACAACATCCTTGACAATCCACAGATGCCGCCGCTCGTAAGCGAGGCGGGCGCAACGCCGATCTATCTGGAGCGTGACACGATTCGCCGCGGCATGTTCGCCATTACGAGCGCGAATGATCATCCCGAAGCAACGATCCGCTGGCTGGATCACCTCTATTCGGAGGAGGGGTATCTGCACGCGCAATACGGTATAGAGGGAGAAAGCTATCGCTGGTCCGATACGGATCCGAAGTATGTGGAGTTTATGGTTCCGGAGGGAATGCTGGAGAACGACTTCAAAAATACGAAGGTATCTAATCTGGGTTACGGCTTCGCCAACGAGGAGCTTGAGAAGAAGTTCCTGAATTCGAGCTGGCTCGGATTCGTGTTGAACGATCAGGTCGGACAGTATGAGGAATACGGCCAGAAGGCGTTCCCGCTTGCTTACTTCACAGAGGAAGAGCTTCAGCGGGTTAATGCGATTACGGTCGATCTGCAAACCTTTATCGAACAAATGGAGGCGAAGATCGTCGTTGGTCAGGACCCGGTATCGAAATGGGAAGAATACGTGCAGACAATGAACAAAATGGGGGTAGAGGAACTGGTAAGCATCTATCAAGCCTCCTATGATCGCTGGAAAAACGCAAAATAATAATCGGCAACGTGAACGAAACGTCAAATAAAAGAAAGGAATGAGCGCAATGGGAAACTTGACATTCGCAATCGTCGGCAGCGGCTGGGTGGCGGGCGAATATATGAAGGCAATCGATGCGTCGTTGCATGCGAAGGTTGGCATGGTCGTCAGCGGCAACCGCGCCTTCGCCGAGGCCAGACTGGCGGAGCTGGGGATCGCCGCCACCGTGACGGAGCGTTATGAAGACGCGGTATCCGATCCGCGGATCGACGCGATCGTGCTGTGCTCGACGCCCGAACTGCGACCGCAGCATGTGGAGCTGGCGGCGCAGCACGGCAAACATTTGGTCATCGAAAAACCGCTGGCGATGAACCGCCGCCAACTGCTGCAGATGGCGGAGGCGCTCGAGCGTCACCCTGTGCAGACTGTGGCGAGCTTCGTCCTGCGCTGGAATCCGTCGTTCAACAATACGAAGGCGCTCATTGCGGATGACGCCATCGGTCGCATCTATATGGCCCAGATCGATTACTGGCATCATGTTGGCCCGCAGTACCCGCAATATCGCTGGAGCAAGACGAGGGCGCTCGGCGGCAGCAGCATGCTGTCCGCCGGCTGCCACGCGGTCGATGCGGTGCGTTATTTCGCCGGAGAGATCGCCGAGGTGAGCGCCTACAGCTGCCGGACATGGAGCGATTCCGACTATGAATTCGATCCGAATGCGATTGCGATCTTCAAGCTGCGGAGCGGGGGAATCGGCAAGGTATCCTCCTCGCTGGAGTGCAAGACGCCGTATAAATTCAACGTGCATCTGCTGGGGGAGAAGGGCGCGATCATGAACAATCAACTGTTCAGCCACAAGCTGCCGGGGCAGACCGATTACAGCGTCATCCCGACGATCCTGCCCGACAGCGGCGATGTCTCGCATCACCCGTTCGAGGATGAGATCAACGAGTTCATCGGCGCGATTCGCGGCGAGGGCGAGGTGCGCTGCTCATTCGCTGATGCGTACAAAACAATGGAGGCCTGCTTCGCCATCGACGAATCGATCGCCGATGGCAAGCCGGTCGCCCTTCCGGATTCGAACTACTAAAAAGGTTCATTAACAAGGTTAATCCCTTAAAGAAAGGTCTGAAATTATCTATGACTGTAAAAATCGGTATCATCGGCGCGGGCGGGATCGCGCGCAGTCACATCCGCGCTCTGGCCAGTACGGATGAGGCGCGCGTCGTCGGCGTCTACGACATCAGCGAGGAGGCGGCGGCGGAGGCCGCCGCCGAAGCCGGGGAAGGCGCGGAAACCTTTGCGACGACGGATGCATTGCTTGACCGCAACAAGATTGACGCGGTCATGATCTGCGTGCCGCAATTCGCGCGCGGCGATCTCGAGGAGACGGCCGTCGCGCGTGGCATTCATCTATTCGTGGAGAAGCCGCTCGGTCTGGAGATGGCGGAGGTGCGGCGAAAGGCGGCACGGATCGAAGCCTCCGGTCTGATCAACGCGACGGGCTATTGTCTGCGCTATTATGACACGGTGGAGCAGGCGCGCCAGTACCTGGAGGGCAAGCGAGTACACTTGATTCAGGCGCATCGCTTCGGCACGTCGCATCCGAGCGCCTGGTGGCTGCAGCTCGATCGCTCGGGCGGGCATCTGGTGGATGCCGTCACCCATCAGGTGGACATGATCCGCTATCTGGCGGGTGAGCCGATCGAGGTGAGCGCCCGATTCGGGCGCGCAGCTCTGGACCGCATCCGTCCGGAGACGACGATCCCTGACGCCGGCGCGTTGACCTTCAGCATGGCGTCGGGCGGAGTCGGCAGTATCACCGAATCCTGCGTGTCGTCTTATCACGGGGGATCGGAGATCAAGCTGTTCGGAGCTGACTTCTTCGTGCAGATCGTCAACAACAGGACGGTCACGATCATCGATGACCAGCAGCAGGTGACTCGGACCTCGAAGGTGAACGAGATGGACGCGCAGGTCCTCGCCTTTGTACGTGCAGTGCGCACCGGCAAGCAGGAGCTCGTGCGCAGCAACTACGCCGAGGGGGCGCGGACGCTGGCCTTCACGCTGGCGGCCAATCGCGCGGCCCGCGAGGGGCGCGCCGTAACTGTGGCAGAGGAGGCGGAGCGTTGAGTATCGGGATTAGTACTTATAGTCTGATGCGGGCGCTGCGTGCGGGCGAGATGACGATCGAAGAGGTCTTCGAATGGGCGGCGGCGCACGGGGCCGCGCATATCGAGATTGTCCCGAGCGGCTTCGAGCTGGGCGAGGACGAGGCGCGCGCAGACGCGCTGAGGCGGCATGCGGAGCAGTGCGGCATCGCAATCTCGAATTATACGGTATCGGCGAATTTTATCGCCGATTCGGAGTCACAGTTCAGGGCGGAGATCAAGCGTGTATGCCGGCAGGTGGATATCGCGCATCGGCTCGGCGTGCGCCGGATGCGGCACGATGTCGCCGAGCGGCCGCTCGGCGAAGCGACGATCCTGCGCTTCCAGAGCGATCTGGGGCGACTGGCTGAGGCATGCGCCGAGGTGGCCGATTACGCCAGCCAATACGGCATTGTGACGAGCGTAGAGAATCACGGGCGTCATATGCAGGCCAGCGAACGCGTGCAGATGCTGTTGCATGCCGTGGATCGGCCGAATTTTTGCACGACGCTGGATATCGGCAACTTCCTTGTCGTCGACGAAGATCCGGTCGCGGCGGTGAAGCGTATGATCGGGCAAGCTTCGATGATTCACTTGAAGGACTTCTACGTGCGCTCGGCCCGTCTCGATCCAGGGCAGGGCTGGATGCGCAGCAACTCGGGCCGCTATCTGCGCGGAGCGATCTTCGGCCACGGCGATGTCGATGTGCGGGAGATCCTGCGCCTGATCAGAGCTTCCGGCTATGACGGGGACTTGTCCCTGGAGTTCGAAGGCATAGAGGATTGCAAGCTAGGCACGCAGATCGGACTGGAGAACGCGCAGCGTCTTTGGGACGAGGCGGCGCTCTAGCCGCTTCACGGTGCGGGTTTCATCGGCGCGACCTGCGGAGGTGATCCGATGTCCCGCATCGGCGTCTCCTCCCGCATCGGCGTCTCCTGTCATATCGTGCGTGAGGCCGATATGACAGGAGATGCTTAACGGCGTGCATGTTTACCGAAGTGATGATCGCCAACTGACTATGAGGAGTGAATTGTCCATGGTACATACGAACTCTTACGCTGTATATCGAAATAAAACAAAAAGGCTCTTCTCCTGTTTACTTGTTATTTGTTTATTAATCGTTTATGCAGCTCCAGACAGAGCAGGCGCCACTGAAACAAAGGATTATACAGAGTTGCCCGCCGGGCTGCATCTGGTGTCTCACGGGGCGCCGGTGACAGCTTACAATGGCATGGTATTCAATGACTCGTTGCAGGGAAACCCGACCGGATCTCGGAAAAATTTGACGGACGGCAACCTCACGACCAAGGCAGGCGGGTATGGAGCTGTTGATTTCTATATCGACCTCGGCACTATCATGCCTCTGAACTATGTCCAGGCCAATTTCAGTCGATTGTGGGATGGAACCAACAAAGTTTATGTATCTGACGATGCCGCGAATTGGACAGAGGTCATCAGCGGTAATGGCAGTCAGTACGAGTATTTAAGTGACGAAGCGGCAACCAATAGCTTGACAGAGCCGAATGTTTTCGGAGCGTTGTTTCCAGTCGGAACGGAAGGCAGGTATGTGAGGCTGACTGCGAAGTCATGGGCGGATCTTTTCGAATTCCAGATCTATTCCAGCCTTGATCCGTTCCCGGACTATTTGGAAGTGCCCGCCGGCATGCAGCTGATTTCCCAAGATGCATCGGTCACAGCGTACAATGGGATGATATTTAACGATGGGTCGCAGGGCAACCCGACTGAACCGCGGGAGAATATAACGGATGGCAGCCTGACGACGAAAGCCGGCGGATACGGAGCCGTGGATTTCTATATCGATTTGGGCCAAATATTACCTATTGATTATGTGAAAGTGTACTTTAACCGTTTGTGGGATGGAACGAACAAGGTTTACATTTCTGATGATGCAGAGAGCTGGACTGAGGTTCTCAGTGGAGATGGCAGCATCTACACCTATTTGCGGGATACCGCAGCAACGAACAGCTTGACACAGCCCAATGAACTCGGCGCCTTGCTGCCAGACAATAGTTCGGGCAGATATGTAAGGCTCGTGACCAAAAATTGGGCCAATATCTATGAGCTTCAAGTTTATACTTCACATACGATACCAGCGGAACAGATTACGGTGACAGGACCTATTAATGGAAGCGTTATCAATGGCTTCTCGACTCAAATGAATGCAAGCATTACGCCAGGCGTGGCTTCAGATTCCAGCGTTACGTGGAGTGTTTACACGCCGCCGGGATCAGACGGCGAGGCTTCGATTCACGCCGGAACGGGATTGTTATCAGCAATTGCTCCCGGGGTTGTGACTGTACAGGCGACAGCGAATGACGGCTCCAATGTTGTCGGACTCATGGATGTGCTCATAACCTCAACGGTAGAGAAATGGCGTGACATGGAATTTTCCCTGACAAGCTCCAATACCTATATCGATCCCTTCATGGATGTGGAGGTTACAGCGACCTTTACAGGTCCGAATGAGGAAATACTGACACGCCCCGCATTTTGGGACGGAGGACATACATGGAAAGTAAGATTTGCCCCGACAGCAGTAGGGAGTTGGGAGGTAACAACGCAGGCGACAGACATAACGGACACCGGACTGAATATAAGTGTTCCGCTTTCCTTTGAAAGTGTGCCTTATAGCGGGGGACTGGATATTTATAAGCGAGGTTTTGTGCAATCCGTTCCGAATGAACGTTACTTTTCATATGACGATGGAACCCCCTTCTTCTATCTGGGAGATACGCACTGGCTTATGCCGGTCGAGGATTACGACTCTTCTAACGTAGAGGGCATTGACTCGCAATTCAAATATGCGGTGGATCATCGAGTAAGCCAAGGCTACACAGTCTATCAATCGGAACCACTTCAGCTAAATAGCAAAGGAATGGATGTTTCACAAGGAATCCTTGCGAAAGGATTGGCATTTCTTCAAGACATAGACAGGAAATTTCAATATGTTGCCGACGCCGGCCTTGTACACGCCAATGCTTCCTTCACATATACACCAGCTTTGAATGTGACGGATACTACTCTTCTTGAGAAGCTCGGTCGTTATTGGCAAGCAAGGTACGGAGCTTATCCCGTTATGTGGACCATTGCTCAGGAGAGCGATCAGAACTTTTACAACGGTATCGACCCTCAATACTGGCAGACGTTTGCCGAAGCTCTCTATGATAGCGATGCTTACAAACACCCTATAAGCGCACATGTGGAAGCGATTACAACATTTGCGACGACATGGGGAGACAAGGATTATCATACCTGGTTTGCCGGACAACCAATCCTCACGACAAAGGATGTTTTTGAATCCTTCTGGAACTATCCGATTACCAAACCTTTTGTCAGCTATGAAACGGGTTATGAGTTTAACAATGTAACTTCAAATGAAGCCCGGGCATTCGCTTATAAAGCTTTTGGCAATGGCTCTTACGGTATCGGTTATGGTGTTCAGGGCCAGTGGGCGGTCAATAATTCCCCGGATGATTGGTTTCGTTACGGTCCTTATTACAGATGGTTTGACGGGTTGCATGCACCGGCAGGAAGCCAGATGACTTATTTCAAAAATTTTTATTCGAGCATTCAATGGTGGAAGCTCGTACCAACCTTTAATGATACATTATACGGCGAATTGTCCAGCAACCAGAACTCTTATCTAACTACGGAAGGCAACAAAACCTATGTTGCCTACTTCTCGGGAGGAAGTTCTGTTCTTACCGGCAAGCTGAAAAGTATGGCTGATACGATCTATGAAGCGCGATGGTTTAACCCAAGATCCGGAGCGTACACACTCATATCCGATCAGATTGAGCCAACGAACGGAGAGTGGATCATTCCGGCGAAGCCGGACGATAAAGATTGGGCGTTATTGGTTACGTCCAGCCAATCCTCGCTTGTTGCCAACCTTGTCGTGTCCAGCGCTAATAATGCAACAACCATTGTCACACAAGGCGGAACGCTGCAGATGTCAGCCTCGTTAGGGACGGATTCGAACATCGGAACGATAAGCTGGGATGTAACAAATATGGATGGAACGATTACAGACCTGGCTGCAATAGACGGGAATGGTGTGTTGACAGCGATAAAAAACGGGGTTGTGAAGGTGATCGCCTCAACTTCGGGTGGAGCTTTTGTGGGTTCCAAGTCGGTTATTCTTGTCAGACAGGATGATCCCAATCCTCCTGCACAAGCACTTGGGCTTTCGATTAAACGAGACATAAAAGGCAACCAATTGCTGGCCTACTTTGAGCCAAGTCATACATTGGATCAACGAGTCTTATGGGAAGTGTTCGAAATCGATGGAATAACGCCGACTGACAAGGCTCTCATTAGTGAATTTGGCGTTGTTGTGCCAATACTGGAAGGTACGGTCCGTGTGGTTGCTACTGCGCTCGATGGTTCTGGACTTTCGGCTTCGTATGATTTCGTCATCCCGCCGTTTAACGATGTCATTTTGAATCCGTTGTTTACGGGAGCCACGGTGACCGCATCCTCGACCGATTACAAGAATGGCTACCGACCAATCAAAGCGATTACTAGCCAGCATGGCTCTTGGTCGGGCTGGGCGTCCGATACGGTTACGGGTGTGACCTCTTATGCAAATCCGCAATGGCTGCAAGTAGAATTCGCAGAGCCTACGACGTTTAATCATTTGGAAATCTATACGACGAAATCGGGTCCTAATGGATTCCAAATGAGAGATTACGATGTGCAATATTGGGATAATGATGAGTGGGTAAATCTGTATTCCGTACAGGATAATCAACTCGCTTCCGCGGTTGTGTTATTTCCGGAGGTTACAACGAGCAAGATCAGGGTCATATGTTATGAAGGCGACAGGATGGGGATCGCACGGGTTGACAGTATAGAAGTTTATCAGGATATAGTGGAATCGCAATAAACGCCCACTATTTTCCAAGAAAAATCGTTTTGTCTTCTGCAGGATTAGGACTTGCTGAAATGGTGGATTCGTCAAGCGTGATGGACAAGCTGGCCGCCCATTGATGGAAATCGAGGGAGGCTCATGAGAGCTCTCCCAGAATGACGCGTTTGATCATGTGATCGTCAATGATTCGATGTTTGTTCTGTGAGCCATAGATGAGCGCATGTGTACAGGCTTTGTTAATCAGACGGGCCGCAGCGTTGGAGCAGATAGATGTCATTGATCGCCCCGTCCGTAAAGATGCCGTCATAAGCATCCATGTGCCGGTCGTAGACGGCGGCAGCTCGGCGGCGAGATCGGCGGCGGAGCTGGAGTCGCACCGGACCTTGCTGCGCATCTATAAATTTTGCGCACGGTTCGGGCGCAGGCCGCTTGTATGGCAATCGGGCAAGCCGCCGTAGCTGCGGCTGCGCTGGCCGCGCGGAATTACGTGAACGTTCGGGAATTGTCTTATCAGAAATTGACGGATTATCTGCGCCAATATGGTACAATCGTACCGAATCATACGTGGGGGGGGATGCAAGGTGGAGAAACGTTGGACGGCATTATGGATTACGGATGAACGATTCGCCGATCGTCCGAAGCTCGATCTGTTCCATAAGGAGATGGATGACGGACAGGCGTACAGTCACGAGGACAACTTGACGAACGTTCATATGCTCGTCCGCAAATCGTTCGAACTGGACCGGGTTGGCGAGGAGGCCTGGCTGGATATTACAGCGGACGATTATTACAAGCTGTATATAAACGGGCAGCCGGTTGGTCAAGGTCCGGCTCAAAGCAGCTACGATCATTATTATTACAATCGTTATAACGTTGCGTCATACTTGAAGCCGGGAACGAACGTGATCGCCGTTCATCTCTATTATCACGGGCTTGTTTGCCGCTCTTACAACAGCGGCGATTACCGCCAGGGCATGATCGCGGAATTGGAGATCGACGGACGGCTCGCGGCGGTTACCGATGAGACATGGTTGTGCCGGATAGCGGAGGAATACGGCAGCGGCGGCATTATCGGCTATAATACGCAGTTTCTCGAAGCGATAGACAGCCGGAAGAAACAGGCCGATTGGCGGGAGCCCGAAGCTTCTCTTGCCGATTGGAAGCC
The DNA here is from genome assembly GCF_002165585.1 of Paenibacillus sp. MY03. Classification (NCBI taxonomy): domain Bacteria; kingdom Bacillati; phylum Bacillota; class Bacilli; order Caryophanales; family Paenibacillaceae; genus Paenibacillus; species Paenibacillus sp. MY03. The sequence continues at coordinate 23,918 of NZ_MXQD01000067.1, forward strand.
GTGTCGCACGCTTGCGGGCCATGATTATACGCTGATTGCCCAGCCGACGCCGCCGCTCGCGGTTTATTCCATCCGCCCGAAGCGCGTTGTTCGGTTATCGGAGGGCGGCCTTTGGATAGATTTCGGTCATGAATTGACCGGACAGCTGCAGTTGCAGGCGCGCGGTCAAGCGGGAGATATCGTCGAAATTCGCTGCGGCGAGGAACTGCTTGAGTCCGGGGACGGAGCCGGAGCCGGTGCCGGTGACGGTGCGGAGGACAGAGCCGGTGACGGTGCGGGGGACAGAGCCGGAGACGGTGCGGGGGACAGAGCCGGAGACGGTGCGGGGGACGGAGCGGAGGACAGAGCCGGAGATGGTGCGGGGGACAGAGCCGGAGACGGTGCGGGGGACGGAGCCGGAGACGGTGCGGGGGACGGAGCGGAGCAAGAGCCTCGGCGCGTTCGCTTTCAGATGCGCTGCAATTGCGATTACCGGGAGCTCTGGACCTTATCGGGCGCGGTGGACGAACCTGACTTCTATGACTACAAAGCGTTTCGTTACGCCGAAATTATTGCGCCGTCTTCCGTTGTCATCGATATAGACAGCATTCATGCCATCGCGAGGCATTACCCGTTGAATGAACAAGCGAGCCGATTCCGCTCCTCCAATGGTTTGTTAAATCAGATCTGGTCGATTTGCGGCAACGGCGTGCAATGGGGTTCTCAAGAAAACTACGTGGACTGCCCTAGTCGAGAGAAGGGGCAATATCTGGGCGACAATACGATCATTACGCATGCCCATGCTTATCTCTCGGGCGATTTGCGGCTGTTCCGCAAATCCTTGCTCGATTTCCGGCAATATTCCCTTAAGGTATGCGAGGGTTTTACGGCGGTTGCGCCGGGACATCATATGCAGGAAATTGCCGACTTTTCGCTGCAATGGCCTATGCAGCTGCTGCAATATTACAGGCAAAGCGGCGATGCCGACTTTCTGCGCGAGATGCTTCCGGCGGCCGAAGGCATTCTCCGCCATTTCGCGCAATTCGAACGAGAGGATGGCCTGCTGGAGCGGGTAACGGACAAGTGGAATTTGGTGGACTGGCCGGTTGGGATGAGGGACGACTACGATTTTCCATTGACGCTGCCGATCGGCGAGGGCTGCCATCTTGTTGTAAATGCCTTTTATTACGGAGCTTGGAGCGTCGTGCTGCAAATGCGGGATATTCTGGACGCCCAGGTTCAGGTTCAGGGGGATTCTCAAGATAAGCAAAAGCAGGTGCAAAGGCGCGAGTCGTTCCGAACGCAGTTTTACGATCCGGAGCATCGATTGTTTGTGGATGCGGCGGGCTCCAGCCATCATTCTTTGCATGCCAATGCGCTGTCGCTGCTATTTGGACTTGCCGACGAAGGGGAAGAAGTACAGTCGATTGTGCGGTTCATTAGCCAAAAGAGGCTGAGCTGCGGCGTCTATATGGCTTATTTTGTTCTTCAGTCGTTGGCGAAGGCGGGAGCATACGACTTGCTTTACGAGCTGATTGTATCCGACGACGCCAATTCCTGGAGCACCATGATCAAGGAAGGAGCGACAACCTGCTTCGAAGCCTGGTCGAAGGAAGCAAAATGGAATACAAGTTTATGCCACCCTTGGGCAAGCGCCCCGATTCCGATGCTGATCGAACATATCGCGGGCATTCAGCCGGCGGAGCCGGGATGGACAGAGGTGAACTTCCGGCCTCGAATTCCTGCAAGTCTTGAGGAGCTGCATCTATCGTTCCAGACGGTTGCCGGACCCTTTGTGCTGGAGCATGGGAAGGAAGGAACGTTTTTACTTACGCCTGATGGTGTAAAGATACGCAGCGAGCAGCTGTAGGCGTTAAAAACGCCGATGGACCGTAAAGTAACTCTGTTTAGCAGCCATAGTCGTTAATAACGCTTATGGCTCTAAAAAGTAGGCGAACGAGCAGCTGTATTGACTACAGTCGAATGCCTGCAAAAGCAACCCTGGGCTGCAAATTCGTACAAAATAACAAGGTTTTGCCGGAAAACGGTCAATTCTAGCCTAATAATCTATTGTTTGAGGTATACTCGCCCTCCTATAATGGATGATAATGAGAACTATTATCACGTTGGAGGGTTTAAAAATGCAAGTACACAGAATGAAGCATGTATTATTGGGGGTCGCGCTAACGTTAATCGTAACGGCGCTTAGCGCTTGCGGCGGAAACGGAGACGGCGAGAAGAAGGCGGAGACACGCGTGGTTAGCACGGTCAACGGGGATGTCGAGATTCCGGCGGAGCCGAAGCGCATCGTCGCGCTGTATTATCATCATCTCTTGCTGGCGTTCGATATGAAGCCGGTCGGGGCGAACTTGACCTGGTGGGGCGGAAGCCCGTTCCTGCAGGAACTGGAGTCGGACGGTATCGTGGACGTAGGAGGCCCTCCGTCGCTGGAAGCGGTAGCGGCGCTGGACCCCGATCTCATTATCATGAACAGCAACAACGTCGAGGACTACGACCAATATGCCAAAATCGCTCCATCCGTGCTCATCCCTTACGATGCGGCAAACAGCACCTACGACGATGCGAAGCTGCTGGGCGAAGTGCTCGGCAAACCGGAAGCGGGCGAGGAGCTGCTGAAGAAATTCGAGGAGAAAGCGGCGGCTGCCAGAGAGAAGATCGCAGGCAAAATCGACGAGAACGCCAAGGTCGCCATCATTCGAATCGAGGGCAAGGGCAGCCAATTCGCCATCTTCGGATACAATTACGGACGCGGCGGATGGTCTGTCTATCGCGGGCTTAATCTGAAGCTGCCGGCCCGCATCGAGAAGGAACTGAACGATCAGAACGCCCAAATCGTTCAGCAGTTGTCGATGGAGCTTTTGCCGGAATATGTAGCGGACGCGGACTATATTCTGGTTTCCAATGAGGGCGAAGGCTTGGAGCTCGTGAAGGACAGCGACACATGGAAGACCATCCCGGCCGTCAAGAATAACAAAGCGATCGAGCTGGACGGAAAACAATATTTTTATTTCGACCCTATTTCTATCGAAGCCCAGCTTGATCTGATTACCGAGCTTTTGCTAGAGCATTCGTAAGTAATCGCATCCGTCCCGGCGGATGTCCGTCCTTGCTTAGAAGAAGTCTTTGCTTAGAAGAAGTCCTTGCTCCGTCATTCCGGCGGACGAGGGCTTCTTTTTGCAAGTGCCCGAGGTTGATAGGAGCGCCCGGTGAGGTTACAATGGAGGCTAACAGATATTTGATAATTGTTCTCATTGTATCCGACGAGGAGTTGATCCGCTCTCCATGAAACATATTGAGCTATCCTTTCGGTCCCATTTGTTCACGTTCGTGGATATGGATTACCGGGCGTGTTCCCCCGAGAATTTGTCTCAGAAGTTGTTCGTCCATCATTATTCGCTGATCGCGGTCATGCAGGGCAGGGGAGCGGGGAGGATCGACGGCAAACGCATCAGGCTGATCAAAGGACATTGTTTCCTGGCCGCGCCCGGCGCTCTGTTGGAAGTGGACGGCGCGGAATCCGAAGGGCTGGCCTTCTACCGTCTGGCGTTCCGCATCGAACGAATCGCGAGCACGGAGGAGCAGGGGATCGGCTTGAAGGAGCCGGATGCGGAGGAAGAGATTTTGCGACTGGAAGACAAGCTTCACGTGCAGCCATTCGGCCAATGGGCCTCCATGCTTGAGGAGCTGTACCGGCACCGCGAGCATAAGACGGGGTTGGAAGGCTACCGGCAGCATATTCGCCTGCAGGAGCTGCTCTATTATTTGTGCGAGCGCAATGACGGGCAGTCGGAGCGGAATCCCCGAAGCGCCGTGAGCGGGAGCATCGACAAGCTGCATGAGGACATCACGCGTATCGCGAGCGTGAAGCAACTGGCTCAGCTGGCTAACATCGGGGTTAGGCAATACACGTACCTGTTCAAGGAGCTCACCGGTCGCAGTCCCGTCGATTATATGACGGAGCTTCGGATGAACGAAGCGAAGAAGCGGCTGCTCGTCTCGAACGACGATTTGAACACGATCGCTCGCAATGCAGGATTCCAGGACGTGTATTACTTCAGCAGGCGGTTTAAGCAAATGGTAGGGATGGCGCCCAAACATTTTGTGGCCAAGCGTCGCCGCGAACTGAGAATCGTTGCACTCTATTATGCCGGCATTCTAATGTCGATGGGCGTCAAGCCGGTAGGCGCGAACCTGACCTGGTGGGGAGGCAGCGAGTTCCTGAAGGAGCAGGAGCGGGACATCGTCGACGTGGGAGCGCAGCCCTCCCTGGAGAAGATAGCCGGGCTCGAGCCCGATCTCATTCTGATGAACGACACCCATTCGCAATATTACGGACAGTTCTCCAAGATTGCGCCCACCGTCATCATTCCGTATGACGGCAAACGCGGCATCTACGAGGATATCCGGCTGGTCGGCGAGCTGATCGATCGTCCGCAGGCGGCGGAGCAGTTCGTCGCCCGTTACGAATTGAAAGCTGAGAAGGCGCGGGCCGCTTTAACGGAAGCCGGTATAACGGGCGGCGACTTCCCGGCCACGATCATCCGGTTGGAGGGCGGAGGCAGCCAGTTCTCCGTCTTTGGCGACAACTACGGGCGTAGCGGTTGGGCGGTCTACAGGGGGCTCGGGCTTGCGGCGCCGGCGAAGGTGCGCCAACTGATCGAGAGCGGCACGCAGATCGTTCAAGGCCTCCCCATCGACCGGCTGCCCGAATATGCGGAGTCCTCCCGCTATTTGTTCGTCGTAAATGAAGGCGAGGGCATCGGGCTTATGCGGGACCGCGATCTCTGGAACGGGCTAGCGGCGGTACGAGGGGACCGGGTATTCGAGTTGGGCAAGGAACAATTCGCCTACTTCGACCCCGTCTCGGTAGAAGCGCAGCTGGAGCTGCTGACGGAGATGCTGATCTTCAGGGGCAGTTGAACGAGGCGATAAGAAGGGCGAGAGGGACGAAAAAACCACGCACCGGAAAAGTCCGACGCGTGGCTGCCGACCCGCAGAATCGTTCGAAAGCTAGAACGCCCAGTTGCCATTGCGGAACACGGGCTCCCGCACGCCGTCCGCCGTAATGCCGTCGATGTCCATATCAGCCGAGCCGATCATGAAGTCGACGTGCAGAATGCTCTGGTTCAGCCCTGCTTGCTCTAGCTCTTCGCGCGACATGGAGGCGCCGCCTTCGATGCAAGTAGGATACGCATTGCCGAGAGCCAGATGGTTGGAGGCATTCTCGTCGAACAGCGTATTGAAGAAAATCAAGCCGGAATTCGAGATCGGAGAATGATGCGGCACCAGCGCAGCTTCTCCCAGATAACGAGATTGGCCGTCCAGATCCAGCATCGTCATCAGTACCTCATAACCCTTCTCCGCTTCAAAATGAACGACCCGTCCTTGCTCGAAGGTCAAGCTGAAATTTTCGATCAGCTTCCCTTGATAGCTCAGAGGTTTGGTGCTTCGCACGAAGCCGTTCGTGCCGGTTCGAAGCGGCGCGGTATAGACTTCCTCGGTGGGCACGTTGGGATTAAAGGCAGCGCCCTTCTCGTTCCAGGAAATGCCGCCGTTCCAGCGATGCCGCTCCGGCAATCCGATGACCAGATCCGTGCCCGGCCCCCGGTAATGGAGCTGCTTGTATTGTTTGGCGTCCAGATAAGCCCGCTTCGCAAGCAGCTCGTTGTTATGCCTCTCCCATGCCGCGACGGGATCGTCCTCGTCCACGCGAACGATTCGGAGAATGGCCTCCCATAACGTTTCAACGGCTTCATTCGGTTCAAGCTGCGGGTAGACGAGCCTGGCCCAACCCTCCGAAGGGACGGCAACGATGGACCAGGTCATGCGCTTCGACGACATGTACGACCTGAAAGTAGAAAGCGCCGCGGAAGAGATGCGGGAGTAGTTCGCTATCCGTCCGGGATCGACGCCTTTTAGCAGCTCGGGGTCCTCCGAGTGGATGAGCAGGTAGGCATCGCCTGCCTCGGCCAAGTCCGTCATGGCCTGCGCCCGCCAGGCGGGATATTGCTCGAACGCCGCGTCCGGTGCGAGGCTGTAGTGCAGCTTGGTTACTTCCTCGTCGCGCCACTCCACGTGCACTTGCTTGGCTCCAACCTCGTAAGCCCGTTTTACGACGAGGCGGACCAGCTCCGGCACATGGATGGGCGCGTTGATCCAGAGCGTCTGTCCCGGCGCAATATGGACGGCGGTGCGGACGATCAGATCGGCATATTTGGTTAACTCCGTTACTGTTGGCAAGATGGATTCCTCCTCTTCTGAACCAAAGTGTATCACATTTCGATTGTTTTCTTCATCCGCAATAGTCGGAGGGCGGGCCATAGCTTGAACTATTCAATTGAACCTGTTAAGTTTTTTAGTACATGCTTTTCCCCACAATGATCCGAAAGGAAGTGTCCATACATGAATCTGGAATCGGTTATGCAAGAGCTCGAAGCGCTTGGCAAGGAGCGCACCAAAAAAATCTATATGTCCAACGGCGCGCATGAACCGTTGTTCGGCGTTGCCACGGGCGAGATGAAGCCCATCAAGAGAAAGATCAAGCAGAATCAAGCATTGGCGGACGAGTTGTATGACACGGGCAATTACGACGCCATGTACTTCGCCGGCGTCATTGCGGATCCCAAAGCAATGACCGAAGCGGATTTCGATCGCTGGATGGACAGCGCGTATTTCTATATGGTTGGCGACTACGTAGTTGCGGTCACGCTGGCGGAGACCGACATCGCGCAGGAAGTGGCGGACAAGTGGATCGCGAGCGGCGACGAGCTGCGGATGTCGGCGGGCTGGAGCTGCTATTGCTGGCTGCTGGGCAGCCGACCGGACAGCGAGTTCTCCCGGAGCAAGCTGGAGGGCCTGCTTGAACAGGTAAGCAAGACTATACACGAGGCGCCTGCCAGGGCCCAATATTCGATGAGCAATTTCCTGTATACGGTCGCCGTGTCGTACAAACCGCTCCATAAACAGGCTTTTGAGACAGCCAAATCGGTGGATCCCGTGGAGGTCCAACTGGACAATGGCAAAAGCAAAATTCTTCAGGCGCCAGCCAATATTCAGAAGGCGATCGACAAGGGGCAGATTGGCTTTAAACGCAAATACGTTAGATGCTAATGATTTTGTCCATTAGGTTTATGGGCGGAACCTGCCAGACCGGTACGGGAGCGTTTGCCGTGCCGTTTTTTTTAGGGAAGTATATGATTTCGCCATCGGCTTAACGCTGTTTATTCTTTGACAGAACGACAACCAGAAACGGTCAGTCCCAATTCGTCAAGCAGGCGCGAATGGTATAGGGGGCTTGTCCGTGACGACCGATAGAGGGGATGAACAGTAATGGAACCTGTAATAGTGACAGAAGAAGAAATGGTGTTGGAGGCGGTAGAGTTCTCTAACGTGTATCCCATTCTGATTAATGAAATTGATCATATCGAGCGTTTGCGGGGGAAGCTGAACGACTTCCAGCTCATGTTGGCCGTCTCGCGAGCCAAGGACGCCATGTCGATCCTGGGCTGGGAGCGTAGGCAAACCGTGAATGCGACCCTGGAGAGATATGCGGGCATCTACCGGGAATACGGCAGGAAAGCGGCGGACAGGTGGGTGCTTGAGACCTTCGGCTTCGTGCTGGAGGCGGGCGATGAAGAGGAGCTGGAGACATCCCTTGAAGAAGCCGGCGAGCTGGAGCAACCGGAGCATCCAGAGCATTCGGAGCAAGGCGCGGAGGCGGAACAAGATGAAGAGGACATCCGCCTCAGCATGCAAGAAATATCCAGTCTGATCGCCGTTAAGGAGGCGGAGCTGCTCCAGCTCTATCGGGAATTCTATCGGTTGTCCAAGCCGAATTCCTGACAGCATCCGTCTGCCTTCCGCTATGAACCCGCTATCTCTTCACGGCTGCAATCCGGATGCGCCGGTAGTCGGCGATCCATTCGCCGTCGCGGAACAGATGAGGGGCAAGATCATTAACGCATCGCGTAATAATGGCGTTCCGCTCTTCTTCCCGAAAGCCTTGCAGCAGCGGTCCCGCGAAGGCGCGCAGCCAATTGCGCATGCCTTCATCGCCGCTGCCGAGCGGGGTAGGACGATCATACAGCTCCGCGTAACGAACCTCGAAGCCTTGGTTCTCCAGCAGTGGGGCGTATTCGCCAACTGTGGGGAAATACCACGGAAACCGAGCCCTCCAATCCACGCGAGCCAGCTCCAGTTGCGTCGTCAGAGCCGCAATAATGGTACCGACATTGCCGCTGCCTCCGAATTCGGCGACGAATCTACCGCCTGGCCGAAGCGCTTGCCATACGGAGGAGATCACTTCCTGCGGTTTCAGCATCCAATGCAACGCAGCATTCGAGAATACGGCATCGTACGGCTGTTCGCCCGCCTCTAATCGGAACTGCTCCCCGTCGGCTACGCGGAACGACAGTTCGGGGTATTTGCTCCTGGCGGCTTTAATCATATCCTCCGAGTAGTCGAGACCGACGCAAGCCGCGCCGGTATTCGCGATCTCTTGCGCAAGATCTCCCGTTCCGCAGCCAAGATCGATGATACGTTCTCCTTGCTCCGGCTTTAGCAGCTCGATTAGTCCTTTACCCAGCCTCGATACGAATCCGATTCGATCGTCGTAATGTTTGGCATCCCATGCCTGGCCCTTCTCCGCTTGCTCCATATTTGCTCATCCTTTCCGTCTTTGATGTCTCTTATTATCTGCCTGCTTATGGCTAGGGGGAAATAGTTATTCGGAATGATCTTATAGGTAAAATGAATAAAGATAAGACTCTTTATTGAGGGGAAGAAAGGACTTCGACACTTACTTAGTAGTTACTCAGTAGCCGTCGGAGGTTAACGTCGTCCGGCCTCTTTTTGGTTGGAGCAACAGTCATTGGAGAGCATTCACGAAATGGTCATGATTATGGAAAAGGTTAACACGTTTGCGCGATTGGGTCGGGTTACTTTCAAAACGGAAAGAAGTCCATAAAACATATCACGATCGAATCCACATCTTGTCAAGCCAATTAGATAGAATGATACAAGAATCCCATTATCTATGTGAATTATCAACAAAGTGAATCATTCGCATTGTCTCATTAATTCCATTATGAAATTAAGTTTAATTTAGTTCTAAAATGATTATATTTGAGCCAATACTATCGAAAATTCCGTCGTTGACAAGATCTATATCGTGTATTACGATTTCATCTATCTACTAATCCAACAAAACAGCTATGAATTATTGGTTTTAGCTTTTTCGGATGAAATAGGTTATCTCACATAGGATCGGGGTTGACAGAAGAATGACGAAGAACAGAAAAAGATGGGTGCAAGTATTAACGGTGGTCTTGTTGCTGGCAATCGCAACGGCTTGCTCCAAAGAAAACACACCATCTCCTTCGGCCACGGCCGCAAACGGAGGTCAGCAGTCGGAAGCGACGGCGGCGCCGGAGGAGAAAACATATCGCGATTCGATTAACGTTGCATTGACGGCGCAGCCTCCGACATTGGATACGGCCATGACGGTATCCGCGGTGGCGCTCGATACGGCAGGGAATATTTTCGAACAATTGTACACGCTGAACGCGAATTACGAGCCCGTTCCCGTTCTTGCGGAGTCGGTGGAAATCAGCGAGGATGGTTTGACGTATACATTCCCTCTCCGCCAGGGAATCAAGTTCCATAACGGCAAGGAGCTGCTCGCCGAAGACGTGGTCGCGTCGATGAACCGTTGGCTGACGACATCTTCCCGCGCGAAGGTGCTGTTGACGAATGCCAAGTTCGAAGAGGTTGATCCGCATACGGTGAAGCTGACGGTGGAGACGGCTACTTCCGACGTACTCATTCTGATCGCGTCGCAAGCCCAGTTCCCGTCGATCACGACGAAGGAAATCATCGATAACGCGCCTGCGGAGGGCATCACCGAATACGTGGGCACGGGTCCTTACAAATTCCAGGAGTGGAAGCAGGACCAATATATTCATCTGGTCAAATACGCGGATTACCAATCGCCAGAAGGCGAAGCAAGCGGCTTCGCGGGCAAGAAGGAAGCTCCGACGGAGAACCTGTACTTCCACTTCGTGACGGATCATGCCACGAGGATCGCGGGGGTTAAGACGGGCCAGTACGACGTAGCCGACAGCATTCCGCTGGAGAGCTACGACGAGCTTGCTGCGGTCGAGGATCTGGAGCTGCAGTCCTTCCCGGGCGGCGCGCTGACGGCGTTCTTCAACACATCGGAAGGTCTGCTGGCCGACGTGAAGATCCGCCAAGCGCTTCTGGCCGCATTCAACAACGAAGAAATCCTGTTGGCGAGCTTTGCCAAGCCGGAACTGTATTCGCTGGCGCCGGGTTACCTGAATACAAACCAAACTTCGTGGTCGAACGAGGCCGGAGCGGAATACTACAACCAGTCGAATCCGGAGAAAGCCAAGCAGCTATTGGCCGAAGCGGGCTATAACGGCGAAGAAATCACTTTGCTGACGACGAAGGATTATAACGAGATGTACACGGCAACTCTCGTCATCCAGGAGCAACTGCGCCAGATCGGCGTGAACGTCAAGGTAGAGAACTTCGATTTCCCTACCTTCCTGGAGACAAAGGACGACCGGACGAAGTGGGATATTTTCGTAGCAAGCACGGGCTATCAATTGACGCCTCCGCAGCTGCTCGCGGTTAACCCCGACTGGGCGGGCTTGAACGACGACACCGTGAAGCAGGCGCTAAAGGACATTCGCAGCGCGGCGACGCAGGAAGCGGCAAAACAGGAATGGGAGAAGCTGCAAGGTTATCTCTACGAAATCGCGTCTTCGACCGTTATCGGACATTACAACGGCATCGTGGCCGTCAACAAGGCGCTGGAAGGCTTCGAATTGTTCGAGGCTCCGGTCGTATGGAACGCCAAGCTGGAACAATAAAGTCGGGAAGAGGGTGTTCGAAGTCGCCGGCGGCTGGAACGCCCTCTGCCGTTCATTAAAGCGCAAATGAGGGAATCAAGTGCTGGCTTACGTCGCTAAAAGGTTGTTGTCGCTCGTTCCTGTCCTGTTCGTCGTCACGATCGCGCTGTTTCTGATCATCCACGTGACGCCCGGGGGACCGGCCGCATCCATTCTTGGATTGGAGGCATCCGGGGAGGAGATCGCCGAGCTCAACCAGGAGCTCGGACTCGACCGTCCCATCGCCTTGCAATACGTCAGTTGGGTCGGAAAAGTGCTCAGAGGCGACTTGGGGAATTCCATCTTCATGAACCAGTCCGTCGCGCAGGCGATCCGGGAGCATGCCGGTCCCACGCTTTCGCTGGCGATTATCGCCCAATTCATCGCCATCGCGCTGGCGATTCCTTTCGGCATATGGGCCGCGTACAAACGGGGCACCGCCGCCGATTTCACGCTTATGGGCATCTCCTTGCTCGGCATGGCCGTTCCCGGTTTTTTGCTGGGGTTGTTCCTGATGCTGCTCTTCGGCGTCCATCTGCAATGGTTGCCGGTCGCGGGATACAAGGAGCTGAGCGCGGGATTCTGGGAGCATGTGAAACATCTGATCTTGCCGGGACTGTCTCTCGGGACGATCCAGGCGGCGCTCATTACGCGCATGACCCGTTCTTCCATGCTTGACGTGCTGAATTTGAATTATATCAAGACGGCGCGATCCAAAGGCTTAAGGGAGTCCGGCGTGTTGCTCAAGCATGCGTTCCGCAACGCGTTCCTGCCCATCCTGACCGTGCTGGGTCAAACGTTCGGCACTTTGGTCACGGGCGCCGTTGTGGTGGAGAGCATCTTCAACATTCCGGGTCTCGGCCAATTGATCCTGAATTCCATCGCGCGCAGGGATTATTCGGTTATTCAAGGCGTCGTGCTGGTCGCGACGCTCCTGTACGTGGGCATTAATCTGATCATCGATTTGCTGTACGGCGCCGTGGATCCTCGCGTGCGGCTGGACCGCAAATAGGGGGAGAAGCAACTGGAGACGACGGAAAGCAAGACATCTATGGCGGAATTGAGCAGAGCGATGCGCAGGGAGCAGAGGTCCTTGGCCATCCGCAGAATCGGCGGCAGCCCGGCGTTCGTCGCGGGAGCCGCGATCTTCCTTCTGCTGGCGGCGCTGGCGTTGTTCGCGCCATGGCTGACGTCCTATGGTCCTTACGATATGAAAGTGACGGAGCGGCTTAACGCGCCAAGCGGCACTCATCTGCTGGGGACGGACGAGTTTGGCCGCGATCTTCTCACTCGCCTGATGTACGGCGCGAGAGTGTCGATCGGCGTAGGGCTTGTCGTGGCGTTGCTGTCTTCGCTGCTGGGATTGCTGATCGGCGTTTATGCCGCCTATTACAAAACGCTGGACCACGTGCTGATGCGCATCTGCGACGGCCTGGTGGCCATTCCCGGCATTCTGCTCGCGATTGCGCTTATGGCGGCGCTGGGGGCGTCGGCGCTGAACGTGGTCATCGCGCTCACGATCGTGTTTACGCCCAATATCGCCCGGGTTGTAAGGTCGAGCGCGCTCATCGTTAAGGAACAGACCTATATTGAAGCCATGCGCGCGCAAGGAGCGGGCGATCTTCGAATCATCTGGCGTCATATCGTGCCCAATACGCTGTCGCCGCTGCTGGTGCAGGCTTCCTTTGTATTCGCGGAAGCCATTATCTCGGAGGCCGCGCTCAGCTTCCTGGGCGCGGGCGTTCCGGCTCCCGAGCCGAGCTGGGGCAACATCCTTCAAGCGAGCAAGCTCGTCATTTACAAGGCTTGGTGGATGGTCGTCTTCCCCGGCGCCATCATCGTGCTGTCGGTGCTGAGCCTCAATCTGCTTGGCGACGGGCTGAGGGATTGGCTGGACCCCCGGGTGAAGGGGAAACGAACTTAAACCGCGCGAGCGGACAAAGGAGAGGGGACGCATGCCGACGCCGCTGCTTGCCATCAATCAACTGAAAACCCACTTCCATACGGAGCGCGGCAAAGTAACCGCCGTTAACGGCGTAAGCTTCTCCGTGGAGCAAGGCGAAATTATAGGAATCGTCGGAGAGTCCGGCTGCGGGAAAAGCGTCATGTCGCAATCCATCGTCCGGCTGCTGGACCATACCGACGACATCAGCTACGAGGGGGAGGTCCTGTTCGACGGAAGGGATTTGCTGCGGCTGTCCCCGGCGGAGCTGAGAGCCGTTCGCGGCAACGACATCGCGATCGTCTTTCAGGATCCGCAGGCCTCGCTTAATCCGGTGTACACGATCGGAGAACAGATCGGGGAAGTCATCCGTCTGCATCAGGGACTGTCCAAGAAGCAAGCCCGGCAGAGAACGATCGACATGCTGCGTCTGACGGGCATACCTTCGCCGGAAGTCCGCGTCGACGAATATCCTCACGAGCTTTCTGGCGGGATGCAGCAGCGGGCCATGATCGCGATGGCTCTCTCCTGCGAGCCGCGCCTGCTGATCGCCGACGAACCAACGACGGCGCTCGACGTCACGATACAAGCCCAAATATTGGATTTGATCGTATCGCTGAACGAGCGGCTGGGGATGGGCGTGTTATTCATTACGCACGATCTGGGCGTCGTCGCGGAGATCTGCACCGGAGTCAAGGTGATGTATCTGGGGCAGATCGTCGAAGAAACGACGACGGAACGGCTTTTCGAGTCTCCGCTGCATCCGTACACGCAAGGGCTGATCGCGTCCATCCCCAGATTGGACGGAGACAGACGGGAGAAGCTCCATGTCATCGAGGGTTCCGTGCCTTCGCTGGCGAACGCGCCGAAGGGCTGCGGCTTCTCCACGCGTTGTCCTTACGCGGACGTGAAGTGCCGCGAGACGGAGCCCCCTTTGCGGCAGCACCGAAGCGATCACGGCGTGAAGTGCTGGCATTACGAAGCCATTGCCGAAGGCTGGAGAGGGGAGGCGGCTGACCATGGTCGATAACGGCGCGGTCGAACCGAAGGTTCTTCTGGATGTGCAAGGCCTGGAGAAGAAGTTCCCCGTCTACGGGCCGTTCGGGAAGTGGCTGGGAACGAGCTCGCACGTCCATGCGGTGACCGACGTATCGTTCCGTTTGCACGAAGGGGAGACTTACGGCTTGGTAGGAGAATCCGGCTCGGGTAAAAGCACGACGGGAAGAACGGTGCTGGGACTTCTCCCCCCTACGGGCGGACAGGTCCGTTACAGGGATCGGAATCTGGTCGAGCTGTCCAAGGCCGAGATGAACAAACTTCGCAAGGAGATCCAGCTGGTATTCCAGGACACGTATTCATCGCTGAATCCTCGCAAGCGGATCGGCTCGATTCTGGAAGAACCGCTTATCATTCATAAGCTAGGAGACAAGGCGGAGCGACGCCGGCGAGTCTTCGACATTCTGCGTACCGTGGGGCTCCAGCCGGAGCATTATTACCGGTATCCGCATGAGTTTTCGGGCGGCCAGCGCCAGCGGCTGGGACTGGCCCGTGCCTTGATCCTGAATCCCAAGCTGATGATTTGCGACGAACCGGTGTCCGCGCTCGACGTCTCCATTCAATCGCAAATTCTGAACATGCTGCGCGACCTGCAGAGGGAGCTTGGACTGACGCTCCTCTTCATCACGCACGACATCGGCGTGGTTCGTTATATTTCCGACCGGATCGGGATTATGTACTTGGGCCGAATCGTGGAAGAGGCTCCGACGGAAGCGCTGTTCGATCGGCCGCTTCACCCTTACACCCGGGCCTTGTTCTCCGCCGTGCCCGACTTTGCGCGCAAGACGCTGAAGAAGCGCGTTATTCTGCAAGGGGAAATTCCTTCCCCGCTTTCGCCGCCGTCGGGGTGCGTGTTCCATACGCGATGCCCGCATGCGACCGAGACCTGCCGGAGCGAGGTGCCGGAGCTGCGGGAGCTTGGCGAGGGGCGACGGGTAGCCTGCCATCTGGCTTGAGCGGACTAATCATACACAATGGGAGAGAGTAACGATGACAACGATCAAAGTAACCGACGGTCAAGATCACATTTTTAACGATGCCGGACTTCAATTAATCGGCAGCCGGTCTCCCAACTCGGAGGGGCTGTCGCCGCGGGAGCTGCTGGAAGCATCGCTGGCGTTATGCGTATCCATTTCTCTGCAGAAAATCATGGATTACGATGGCGTCGACTATGACCGCAACGAAATCCTTATCGAAGTTTCGGCGACGAAGCCGGAGGATAAAAGCAATCGCTTCAGCGATTTCAAAGTTACGGTAACTCTTCCTTCCGGTCTGGACGGGGCTTACAAGGAGAAGCTGAAGTCGGTGACGGAGCGGGCTTGCACCATCGGCAATACGCTTCGCGCGGGAGCGGTTGTCGAGCTGGTTGAGGTTTAGGTTTTGAATACGACGGCGGCATGGGGGAAATCCTCGTGTCGCTTTTTTGTATGCTCTTTTGCCGAGAGCCTGGCCGAATTGACGCGGAAGGCAGGTTTCGTTAGGATAAAACGATACGGCATCGATGAGCCGAGTGCTTCGCGCAACCAGATTAGAACGTTCAAGCAGTAAGGAGGCAAACATGTCATACATTCTCGATTTTCTCATTGATTTAGGCATTCAGAAGAAGATGGCGAGTTATCTCGCGACGATTATCACGATTGCGGGGATCGCGCTGATCTGCATGTTGGCCAATTGGCTGACCAAGAAGGTCGTGCTTCGCGTCATCACGCCTTATGTAGGCAAGAGCAAGCTTCAGTGGAGACGTTTTTTGCTGGAACGAAGAGTCATCCATAAGCTTTCGCACATTGTTCCGGCCATCATTATTTATTATTTCTCATTCAGCTTCCCGACCTATCAGCATTTGATTGCTAAAGGCGTCATGATTTATATGGTCGTCGTTATGTTAATCGTCTTAGATGCCCTATTGGATATGCTGAACGACGTATACACCACTTACGATATTTCCAAAATGAGACCGATCCGAGGTTACATTCAAGTGGTCAAAATCGTCGTCTTCATTGTCGGAGGCATTCTGGTCATCTCGAGTCTGATCGGCGAAAGCCCGATTATTCTGCTTAGCGGAATCGGCGCCTTATCGGCTGTTGTCATGCTCATCTTCAAGGATTCCATCCTGGGACTCGTGGCCGGCGTCCAGCTCACCTCCAACGACATGGTACGCGTGGGCGATTGGATCAGCATGCCGAAATACGGAGCGGACGGAGACGTTTTGGACATCTCCCTGAACACCGTCAAAGTGCAAAATTGGGACAAAACGATTACGACGATTCCCACTTACGCCTTGATCTCGGATTCCTTCATTAACTGGAGGGGGATGCAAGCATCCGGCGGCCGCCGCATTAAACGTTCCGTCCATATCGACGCCGCCAGCATCGGCTTCTGCACGCCGGAGATGCTGGAAAAGTTCAAGGGCATTCATCTATTAAGCGACTATATCCTCGACAAGGAACGGGAAATCCGACACTATAACGAGGAGCATGAGATCGATACGGCGAACAGGGTAAACGGAAGAGCTCTTACGAACATCGGCGTATTTCGGGCTTATTTGCAGCGTTACATCGAAGAGCATCCTAAGGTGCACAAAGGCTTGACCCGTATGGTTCGACAATTGGAGCCAGGGGAACATGGACTGCCGCTTGAAATTTACGCGTTCTCTAACGATACGGCATGGGCGGTCTATGAAGGCTTGCAATCCGACATTTTTGATCATATTTTTGCCGTGGCGCCCGAGTTCGGTCTTCGTATCTTCCAAAGTCCTTCCGGTGCGGATATGAGGGGAATGCTGCAGGGAGAACGATCCTCCACAAACTATTAAACAGAACGTTTGTTCCCTTTTTTATTGACAAAAAAAGGTCGAATTATGGTATACTGAATCCAATCGCAGAATGGAGGTCAGGGTCATGTCGGAGCAGCTCACTCGAATCGAATCGTTGTTGGTCACCTTAACCGAGCAAGTCATGGACAAGTTCGACAAAGTGGATGTCAGGTTTGAAGCAATGGATCAGAGGTTTGAAGCAATGGATCAGAGGTTCGAAGCAATGGATCAGAGATTCGAAGCAATGGATCAAAAGTTCGAAGCTCGGTTCCAAGTCATGGATAACCGTTTGGATGAGTTGGATGGTGAAATGAAGCACCGCTTTCAGACGATGGATACTCGGTTTGACTCCATGCAGGCTCAGCTCGATCGAATGGAAGAGGCACAGGCTGAAGATATTTTAGGCATTCTCCAGATGACCGACGCCAAGCTCGATACCGTGAAGGCGCTGTGCGAGCATACGTTAAAGGAACAAGCTTTGCTAAAGTATGAGCTGGACAGGCTGAAGCCATCCATTTTTTCGCAATCCAACAAGCTGTTTATGAACGACTTGGAATAATCCATTGATGATCAAGGCAGTGAAATATAAGCGGGCAGACGTCTCCGACGTCTGTCCGCTCTTTTCTTTTAAGTGCGGATTGATTGGGAGGCTCGGGACGCAGTCCTTACGCC
The DNA here is from genome assembly GCF_002165585.1 of Paenibacillus sp. MY03. Classification (NCBI taxonomy): domain Bacteria; kingdom Bacillati; phylum Bacillota; class Bacilli; order Caryophanales; family Paenibacillaceae; genus Paenibacillus; species Paenibacillus sp. MY03. Next base: position 41,313 of record NZ_MXQD01000067.1, read on the forward strand.
CCGAGTTTTGCGGACGTGTCCGGGCAGCCTGTTACGATTGGATTATTTTCCCGGGACGCTTGCGAAATTTAAAGGATTCTTGCCGTATGGCGGCGAAAGCAGTGAGCCCCAAATATTATGGCAGAAGGTGTGATGAAGGATGACGAGAATGCGAAAATGGGTCATTAGTCTGGCTGTACTCGCGCTTGCATCGTCGCCGAGTTTCGTTCAAGCGAAGAGCGGGCAGGCCGATGCGGGGATTAGCATTTATTACGGGGTCAAGGCCGGGGATACGTTATACGGCATATCGAAGCGGCATTATTTGACAAGCGACTACGTTAAGGTAGCGAAGCAGAACGGTCTCGATCCCAAGGCCAAGCTAAAAGTGGGCGCAAGGCTGAAGCTGAAGGATCCCCTTGTGCTGGATCATTATACCGTGGCCAAAGGCGACACTTTGTTTGCCATCGCCGGCAAATATTTTAGCCAGAGCAATTATATCGGCATCCTGATGCAGGTTAATGGCTTGACGGGAACCACGGAAATTAAGAAAGGCAGGACGCTTAGTATCCCCATGCCTTCCGGACAGCGTTCGTATCAAGTGAAAGAAGGAGACACTCTGCAAAGTATCTCCGCCAAGTATTATAAACAGTCGGATTACGTGGCCGCGATTGCCAAGAGCAACGGAATCGACGGCGTCTCCGGAACGATCAAGCTTGGGCAATCGCTGCTAATTCCGAATCCGTTCTAAAGAGAGGAGAGAGCCGCGACTTTCTTCGCGATGATCGTTGACATCGCATGTTGATGGGGAATGCCTGACGAGTTGCAGTCGAACACAGTCTCGGAGCTGTCTTCGATATACCAATCGCGGTAGTGGGACAACAGCTCGCCGGAATGCCATTTGTAGGCGTAAGGCTCCTTCTCGGGCGGAGGCGCAATAAACGGCTTGTCGACAAACACGTTAAAGCAGTGCATGCCGTTTGGACTCGTGAAACGTTTGTAATTGTCGAAGATATCCTCTCTGAAGTCCGGCTTTATATAATGGAGCACGCCGCTGGAGTACAGAATGTCGTAGTGCGCATTCAGGCGGTAATCCAGAATGTCGGCTTTGAACACATTTACTTGGACGCCTGCCTGCTCGGCGAGACGTTTCGTCTTGCCGATGCCGGCGTCCGTCACATCGAACGCGGATACATCGTATCCGTTCCGCGCAAAGAAAACGGCATCTTTCCCTTCGCCGCAGCCAATATCCAGCAGCTTAAGCCTTTTTACCGGAGGCATCGCTTTTAGCACCTCGTAGCAAGCCGCATTCGGCTCCGTCCCCCAATAATAGTCTCCCGATTGATATTCTTCCTCGTAGATCGTAATCGATTTCTCCTGCAAGGCGTAACCCAGCAGCTTGTCAATGCTGACCTGAAGCGTCCTCGACAGCTCCGGCAGCAGGGCCACATCCGGCATGGATTGAGCGTTTTCCCACTTGGACACAGCCTGGAACGACAGGCCGAGTCTCCGGGCCAGCTCCTCTTGCGTCAAGCCTCTTTCTTTACGGTATATACTGATGTTTCTCGCCAACATTTCCTTCATGCTGTACGCTCCTTCTTTTGCTTTGTTCTCATTGTAGGCGAGAAGGATCCCCGGAACAATAACCTGTAAATTGAGCTTTTCGAAAATTCAACCAGGAGTTGAGCGATCATCTAAAGATTGATGGATTGACGATGAGAGGAAGTCGTTTTATAATAAACGAGTAATTTACTAAATTACTAAATTACTAAATCTGAAATGCGATATGAGAAGGATAAGTAAGGAGGCTGGGAACTCAAATGGATCGGAATAGGCGGAAGGAATTGCAGGAAGCATATAAGGAAATGAAAACCTATATGGGCGTCGTGCAAATCAAAAATAAGGAGAGCGGCAAGTTGTATATTGCCAGTTACCCTAATCTCAAAAATAAATGGCCGAGCATAAAAACGCAGCTTGAGATGGGGAGGTTCAAGAATCTCGAACTGCAGAAGGATTGGCGCGAGCTGGGGGAAGCGGCGTTCGCGTTCGACATTCTGGAACAGAAGGATGCAAGCGACATTACGGATATAAAGTGGGCGTTGAAGCAGTTGGAGAAGCCATGGCTTCAAAAGCTTCAGCCATATGGCGAGAAAGGATATAACAAGCCGCCTCGAGAATGAGGACTGGAGCAATGCGGCCCGGTAGTGATATGATGGTAGTGGGTGATGCTGACATGTCTAAAGAGACGACCGAGCCGGAAACACAAGCGTCCGGCAATGACAATCAAACAAATGACAACAACGAAAAGATGGTAGAGCTGCTCAAAGCCGTATATCGTAACGGCATGACGGCATTAAAAATGTTTTTCGAAGAGGTTGCTGGCCAGATCGTCAATCAGGAGCGATACGGGCCGATCTTTGTATTCCAAGTGCGGGATGCATCAAAGAGCGTGTACGCATGCGGATTTTTCCTGCAGGAGCTGATTCAGAGATTCCAATCGGGCAATGACCCGGCGCAGTGGCTGTCTTCCTTCTTCTTCGAGATGATGAAGCAGGAAGGCGGCAAAGGACTGCCGAATCCGCCGACGGGCGAAGAAGAGACGAAGGCGTTGATCGACAAAACGCTTGTCCCGCATTGTATTGAGGCCGTACGCGAGGAATTCGCTCCCGAGCAGGTTCATGCGGGCTTGGGCTTCGTACCCGAACACGGCCCTGTATTCGAAGCGGGATTCCCGTCGATAAAAGATGGCAACAACGTATGCGCCATTCCGCTGCATGTTCTGATTACGCATCATCTGCTGAACCGCGATCCGGCAGAGATTCTGATCCAGGGACTGTATAATATTCGGGAGCAACACGGTCTGGAGTAACGACTATGATTCATCAGCTTGAGCACGGGAATTCAACGATCGCTGCCGCTATTCTGGACGTACAGCTTCCTGCTTATCGGATAGAGGCGGAACTGCTCGGATTCGACGGCATTCCCGCTCTGCGGGACACCGTCGCGGATATTATGGCATGCAACGAAACTTTTGTCGGATATCGCGAAGGGGAAAATCTGCTGGGACTTATTGCTTATGAAAAATCGGGGCCGGAGCTCGACATATGCCGACTGGTCGTCCATCCTTCAGCCTTTCGAAGGGGCATCGCAACGAAGCTGTTGGAGCATGTATTGGAGCAGGAGGCGCCGGACCGTGCGACCGTGAGCACAGGCAGGGAGAACGCTCCCGCGATCGCATTGTACAAGCGTTTTGGATTTACGGAGAAGAGGGAGACAGAGGTTGCTCCGGGATTTTTTATTTCATCATTAATCAGAGAAATGAAATAAAATATTTTTTGCAATTTTAACAACCTAAACCATGATTGCGGTGTTTTACCATTGTAGGACTATTCTCATAAGAGAGAGGGATGGTAAACATGGTAACAAAGGGTCTTCGTAAGTCGTTTTTCCTAATCCTGGTCATGCTCGTTACGCTTATGGCAGGTGGACAAGCTGTTTTAGCGGACAATGGGGAAACAAAACCGCTCACAGCGCCGCCGCCCGACATGATTCAGCCGCTTGCGCTCTATACCGGGTATACTTATTTGCTCGGGTCGTCGATTGCTGTACAGGATAATACCGGATCTATGCGCATCTCGGTAACGACTTCGTCGAAGAGCAGCGTGACCACTATAGGCGCGACGGTCCAATTGCAGCGTTATACGGGAACGGCCTGGATTGACGTCGGCTCATCGACAACGCGTACGGCCAGCAATACGAGTTATTTGAGCGATTATGTCGACAAGGTGGTAAGCACAGGTTATTACTACAGGGCCAAAGTCACGCATTACGTCACGCATGGCAGCGTTAATGAATCCGAAATCGAATATTCGGTCACGGTTCTAGCTAGTTAACAAAAGGACTGCCCCGAAGCATCGTCTGCCCTGGGACAACTTTGGCTGGCCGATCGTTTGGAAGCCTCACGAAATTTTTTCGTGAGGCTTGTCTATTTTTAGCTAACGCCATTGAATATTGCTGCCGATCTCCATGATCACTTCCTGGTCCAAAATGCCGAAAATATTGACAAGCAGATCGTTAGCGAAATACTGAAGGCTCGCATATCCTTCGTTGGTGATTTGGAGAAAAGCCTCGTATCCGTTAATGGTGGTCATTTCCGATTCAATGTCGGGGTCGTCCGATGAAAGCTTCATTCGCTGATCTTTTTCCAACTTTCGGATGGAAATGCGATATAGACCGCTCTCCCCCGACTCCCGTTCGTACAGAAGCGACAATTGATCGCCTTTGTTCGAATCTTGATGGCGGTAGGATATTATTTCGGTAAGCGTAAACGACTCCGGAACATGACCGATACTCGGCAATGCGAAATTCAGATGCTTCGCCGCTGCCTTAAGCGTATCATGTCGAATGGGAGTTGTACTGCGGTACGAAAGATCCTGACCGTCGGTCTTATTCGATCCGCCATCCTCCGCAATGCCGGGAGGGGGAGCCGTTTTGGGAAGCGTGCCGCTTGCCTTCGGTTGTCCGATTGTCATTTCCAGGACCCCGTCCTTGATTGTGGCAACCGCTTCGATGACGGGCTTGAAGGCAGTGGTTACGGCGGGTGTTCCGAACAGGTAGGCTCCCAGCAGGAAGGAGGCGGCGATATAAGGTACAAGCTTTAAACGGCGTTTTATTGCGGCCCTTCGGGCCAATTTCTTCTGAATTCTGGCCCAGGAAGGCCCGGGGTCGGGTACAAGCTGGGAGCTGTGCGCAGCTTCGTCGAAGGCTTGATCGAATAATTGATCGAATTCCTCGCGATTCATTCTATTCCCCCCATCTTTTCGAAAAATGTTTTTTCATCGCTTCTCTGGCCTTGTATAACTTGTACTTCACTTTGTCCTCCGTCGTATCGAGCTCGGCAGCCATTTCCTTGTAGCTGAGCTGCTGCTTCCACCTTAGCTCGATCAGCGCGCGGTATTCCGGCTTGAGCTCCGTCAGGCAGGAGGAGAGCTCCTCCGCCATCAGCTTGATTTCGATCTCGTCCTCCAGCGCAGAGGAATCGGTTGCCAGTTCTGCATTTTCTTTAATATAAACACTGTCAGAATCGATTACGTTGCGATTTTTTTTATGTTTTCGAAAATAATTATAGATTTCGTTTTTGACGACGACCTTCATCCAGCCTTTGAGCTGCGCTTCGCTCTCAGCTTGCGGCACGTTCCGAATGATTTTCATAAACGCGTTCTGGATAATGTCCTCCGTCGTCGCATGATCTTGTACCATATAAATAATATTGGGGTATACGTATCGGTAATATTCTTGATAGATCTCCCTCTGGATATTTGGGGATAACACTTCAAAGCGTGCTGTGGTCAGGTGGAACATCGTGCTTTGCATCTAGCCTGGATACCCCCCTCTTTGGCATAGGCCGCTTCTCTGCGGCACTCTATCTTCCGTCATTATAACGTATCCGATCCCACTTGTGAGCGTAGATTTGCGTCCTTCAGATCGTGGCGATACAATGGAGGCTGATAAGAGGAAGGAGCGAGCCTATGACGAATTCGCTAAACCCAAGTTTAGACGGAGAATATATGGTGCGGCAGCTTGAAAAGCTTCTTGGTATTCCAAGCCCAAGCGGTTATTGTATGGAGATTATGAATGATGTGGGAGAAGAGGCGAGGAGACTCGGGTATGAAATGGAGCTGACGCCCAAAGGCGTGGGCATCATTACAATACCGGGCGAAGACGAGTCGACTGTAATCGGCATCTCCGCGCATGTCGATACGCTCGGCGCTATGGTGCGGTCGATCAAGCCGAACGGCATGCTTCGCTTTACACCGATCGGCGGTTATTCGATGAACAGCGTGGAAGGCGAATATTGCCTCATTCATACGAGGGATGGACGCAAGTACGAAGGAACCGCGCTGACGACGAAGCCATCGGTTCATGTCTATTCGGATGCGCGCGACTTAAAGCGCGAGGAAGCCCATATGGAAATCCGGATCGACGAATCCGTGAAGTCGAAGGAGGAAACAGAGAAGCTCGGTATCTCCGTCGGCGACTTTATCTCCTGGGATCCTCGCACGAGGGTGCTGGATAACGGCTGGATCAAGTCGAGGCATCTCGATGACAAAGCAAGCGTAGCGGCATTGTTCGGACTTATGGAATGGCTGAAGCGGGAGGGGAGAACGCCGAAGCATACGCTGAAGCTGATCATCTCTACGTATGAGGAGGTCGGCCATGGCAACGCCTACATCCCGCCCGACATTACGGAGCTGCTGGCAGTCGACATGGGAGCGCTTGGCGATGATCTATCCGGCTCCGAGCGGCATGTGTCGATCTGCGCCAAGGACTCCGGCGGGCCTTACGATTACGGCATGACGACCCGCCTGATCGAGCTTGCAAAGCGCGAAGGGCTGCCTTATGCGGTCGATATCTATCCGCAGTACGGCTCCGACGCCACGGCCGCGTTACGCGGGGGAAGCAACATCCGAGCGGCGCTGCTCGGACCCGGCGTTCATGCGTCGCACAGCATGGAGCGCACGCATAAGGAAGCCGTCATTAATACGGCGGCGCTGCTGCTCGCTTACGTCATGGAATCCAGGTGAAACGGCAGTCGCCGCCTTCTGGCGGCTCAGTGCGTAACATTTATGAGAATAGTAGGCCAAGTATGGAGAACATCTAACTGTCCTATTATTGCACGATATACGGTTAAGCCCGTTAAGGGTTTGGCCGTTTTTTGTTTTTCTTGCCCAGTTGGCGATAAACCTCTTCCCGTTAAACGTATGGATAATCCGAAAATAGAGGGAAAAGCTCCATCAAATCTTAAAAAATCGCGTTGTCGGGATGTTATAACGGGAAAAGTGGACCTCTGTCAAGAAAGTAGACATCATTTATGCCGCTTTTCTCTTATTAAATTTTGCAGCGTACCGGACTGGTGACAAGTACCCCAGTGCACTGTGGATCCGTTTACGGTTGTAAAAAAACTCAATATATCTGTAGATTTCTTCATAGGCCTGTTGCTT
>NZ_MXQD01000068.1:0-47552 GCF_002165585.1 Paenibacillus sp. MY03
AGCATGGGAACATTAATGCAACGCTAGTGGATTATCTGCATTCAAAAAGAAATAACGGATATCCCTTTGCATATAATACTTATTTATCATTAATTTGTCTCTAAAAGATAAATGACTGCTTAAATTCTCAAAACTTTCATTTAATAATTTCATTGAAAACAAAACATTTACAAAACCATATTCAAGCACATCCCCAATTGATCTATCTTGCATCTCAATAGTTTTTTCTAAATTAGTTAGCATATTGGGCATCACATTTTCCCAATGTTCTTTTTCATTAATCACAATTTCTATGGCAGATGTTTCTTGCTTTAATCCTTGTCCCTTCTTTCAGTTAAATAGCCTTCTTTTTATGTAAGCAATCTTGCTGTCTAAACAATAAACGCTACTTAATAGTTTAGGCTTTTAATGGGTATCTGGCAATTTAGAAATGTCATGGAAGTCGGGATGCCTGAATAAAAAAAGAAAGGCATCATGCCTTTCTTCACAAGCGTCGTGTCAGCTAACAAGCTAATATCTACATTATTCTTGGACACGTTTTTAGGTTAATACCCACTGCAACCTTACTTCAAAGCTAATTCGGTAATCACTTTCATCCCGTTTCTTCCTCTTTCAAGAATAAATCGTTTTTGAAACACCATAAATTGACCTCTGAGTTTGTTTATAACATCTTGACGATATGTACACAACCCGATGTCAATCATAGTAACCATCTTATTCAAACATGGTCATGCCAGGGTTAACTTCTCTAAAAAAACTTGTTGTCCTCATATCACTTGATAACCACTCAAATAGTACTATCTGCAATCTCTTCCAAAACGCCGCGAAGCCCTAAAATCATCTGCTCGTCACTTGGCAAGCGGACTAATCGACGCTTCTGCACGACGTTCTCGACATGCGCCACTAACAGATTGTTCGCAAACTGGCGATGGTTGTTGGATGCAAACATGTCCTTCAGCGTAGCTCCCGTCAACTCGTTCTTCAGCGACTCGACAACCTGTTCCACCTCGCTGCCGCTCAGCAAGTAATCCTCCGCAATCTGTTTAAACCGCTCCTCCATAATCCACAGCATCTTGTTGACGTCATCTTCTATAAACATGCCCAACAGGGAGTCCGATGCTTTGCCTGCGAGACTTCCACCTGCGAATGCGCCGGCCAATCCGCCGACAAGACCGCCGATGGCCGTTCCGATGAACGGAACGGCCGAGCCCAAGGCCGCACCAGCGGCTGCTCCGCCTACCCAGCCCGCCGTTCCACCGCTGACCGATGCAGCGGTGTTCGTCATATTCTTGAAGAGCTGAGCGCTGGAAATTCTTCCCCGGAATATATTCACCACATCGACTGAAGATAACACGACGAACGAAACGCCGGCGGTAATGGCGTTCGATCGAAGCAGCTTAGCCGCGCTTTTCATTGCAGCTGCTCCATAAATGTTCGTGCCGCTGCGGAACGCATTGACGAGCAGGGCCGATGCCTTGGGTCCCATGACCTTCACGATTGCTTCAGAGCTTACGACCAACGCGCTGTTTAATCCGGCCTTAGACAACTGGCTGGAGAGAACCGCAGTTATGAACGCCGTACCTCCTACCTTTAGTCCCGCGTGCGTCGCCGTCTTGATCGCCTTGTCGAAGTCTTCGCCGTTCCAGATGGCCACCGCGAACGAAATGGCAGCGCTGATGCCGAAAGCCGAGAGCGAGATGATTGCGCCGTTGACCGCATCGTAGACGATTGATTCGACCGTTCCGAAGCGGGCGATATTTCTAGCTTGCTCGTAGGTAAAGTGGCCTTTGCGAATAATGTTCTTGGCCTCGGCCAGATCGGTAACGCCTGGAACTTGTCCGTTCCGGATTCGATTCTCCATGGCCTGGATCGCGGCATCATACATATCCGAAGGCACTTCGATCTGCATCGGACCTTCCGGAGTCATGTATTTCATCTTACCGTTCTCGAAACATTGCTGGATGCATTTGGATCCGCTATTGCGATATTTGGTCTGGACCGGACCTTATTCACGACACGGTCGGCCCCGTGCTTGTCGTTGCCGTCTCCGACAAGTCGAGCATCCTTGCCTGTAAACTTATCAAACAGATGATTCGCCCGTTCCGCTGCAAATCCATGACCTCTTGCTGTGCCGAACTTGTCTTGCCCGTAGAGCGTGCTGGCATTGCTAACGTTTCCATACACCACTCCTGCCGCAAAACCTGTTGAGGTATTACTTGTCAGTTTAGACATATCGACCTTCTGAAGCCGCCTGCGATCCTCTTCGTCCAATTGCATCATTCCGCTTGCTATTTGGAGAAAGAGATGAATGTTGCGTTTACTCCATAACGTCGTGTCAATAGTATGGACGCTATTATTCCTTGTCGTAATCTTCAATACCGCTATGTCCGGAATCGGATTGTAATCCAGACCTTTAATCGAATGAAACGGCACTCTGAACTTTTTGTCCCGATTTTTCGGCGAATGAACATAGAGCGCTTGATCCGTCAGGAAGATACCCTCTGCCACATTCGACCAATCCGCAAGCATGCATATGACGTCAGATCGCTTCTCTTGAATTATGCCCGTCTTCATCAAAGCATCCATTAACTTGGAATTGCGTGTCTGATTATAAGAAAATCCCCAGGTCGGAGAAGACCATGCCTTGGACCTCACGAAAAATGAACTCGCCGCATCTATCTCATAGACGATACGTTCGAGAATGGCTTTGGAAAGCATCGCATGACCCCTCATAAAGAACTAATCCTTTTAACCTTTTGCTTATGCGATTGGCTGAAGCGATGTAAGGTGCGATAATTCCTCCTCCGCCGCAGCGAGCGCTTCCTTTATTTCATTCATATGCAGAAGGTGTTTCTCCAGGTTGTCTTTGTTGTTGTCATAGTCTCTGATGATCTTGTCCAACTGGTTCTTAAGATTGGCTGAGAATAGGTTGAGTTGCCCGTCGACGAATTTGACATAACGCTCATTGGATGTACGGATATTGGCAGAGAGCTCTTCGATCAGCTTATCAATATGATCGTGCACATATTGGTTGAGACTGTCCCGAATCGGCGCAAGCTCAATGCGATGGATCTCCCGCGCACTAGCCCGATTGCTGAATAAATTTTTGAACAATCCTACTACCCCGCCGACAATGGCTCCCGCGATATTGCCGATACCCGGCAATATAATGCCCGAACCAAAGCCGATGCCGGCTCCTTTGAGGACATCCTTCATCATGCTTCCTTGCTCCTGCGTCTGCTCTTCCCGATGCGATTCGATGTTCTCCTCATCAATGTAGATCTGATTGGTCATCGTATGTTCTAAATCGCCCATGCGGAATACTTGGAACTGAAGATTCATTTTTTTGCCGACTATCGCGTTGGCTTCTTCCGACAAGTCGGCGAAGGCTTTAACGAGCTTGTCATTGATTTCCCCTTGCGTATCCATGACCGATCGTTGGATCTTATCCGTTTCCCGGTTCAACATGACTTGAAGCGCGGACACGACGGTTTGTTGCATGGATTGAACCTGCTCGATCAAATAATTCTGGTCCGGGCCTTGGACGTACTCCCGCGACATGTAGGTATTCAGTATCTCTTTGGACTGAGGAACCAAGGTATCCAGAATCCCGTTAATACGCTGCTTCAAAGCATCTATTTCCTGTTTCGGAATGTCTTTCAGTCTTTCGCCTTCTTGGCGAAGCTGTTCGATTCGTTTCTTGCTCTCTTGAACGATCGTCAACAATTCCGCGTTATTGCGGGTCGATAGCTCAATTTGGGATTGGACGGCATTCCGGGAATTGCCAATGACCTGCTGCAGGCGGTCCACGGCATTATCGACCAGTTTGACGCTGGCTGTGCCGAAAATTCTGTCGATTATATTGCTCTCGACATGAAGTATGCCGCTGTCTTCCAGAAGCTTCGCGGCAAACTGCTCCGGTTTCGGAACAACGGTGAAAAATTCGCCATCCATCTCCACTTCCCTTGCATACTTGACTCCATAATCCTTTTTCATCGCTTCTTTGGCTTCATCGGTCGCCGTTCCGAGCATGACGCTGCGCGCAAGCTGGGCTTGCTTGGCCGAGAAAGCAAATACCTGAGGATCCTGGATAATGGGCGCATACATCCGAATCAAGCTCCGCACGCTCTCGATGACCTGTTCGACGGTGCCGTCTTTGGCCTGCAGGGTATCGATCTTATTGACCAGGAAATAAATCTTGTTCTGGTCTCGCGCGAGATCCTCCCGATTCTCGAAGATGTTCCTCAAGATCGTTGCGTTGGTGTCCGTCTTTAATACTTGAAAATCAAGCAGCATAATCAATGCGTCGGAATCCCTTAATTTCTCCAGGGCGACTCGTTGAAGTTCGGATACATCCACGTCCGTTACTTGCGCTTCGTTCGGTCCCGGCGTATCGACAAGAATAAAATTTTGCACCAAATCACGGTATTGCGTCTGTTCGAGGGCAAGCACGGGGCTTTCCACAAAATATTTCTCGATGTATGGGACTTCGTTTGTAGCGCGGGAGGCTCTGACATCCAAATGGAAGTTTTGCTCGAGCGTACGTTCGGCATCCGCGGCAATTTTGACGGAGCGGCCATCTTTATATACTTTAATTACTTCCTCTCCACGCTTCGCCGCATGCTTGATTTCGGTGATGGCAGCCGTACAAGCCTGAGTTTCATTGGGAAGCAGATCCCTGCCGAGCAATGCGTTAAACGTTGTGGACTTGCCGGCCTTCATGGCGGCGATGATCGATACGACATATCGGCGATCATACAAATTGCTGCGGGTTTGAACGAGTATGGCTTGGGCTCGCTCGTCGTGTTTGAGAAAATCGTCTTTCTTAATGAATGCTTCAAGCTTGTCAATCAATGAAATGAGTCCCTGAATCTGATCGAGTTTCATATGATCCCTCTTTCCGAGTGTTCCATCGTTTTTTTGCATTACGCCTGCTGATTATCATATTCCAGCGGTTTGAAATTCCGCTTCGACTTATGCCTTTGACGCCATTTTTTTCGCTCTTCGTTTTATTTATAAGAATCGAAGTCGTCCGTTCGACATAGACGGCGTGCATCGCGTTCTGCATGCACTCATTCCTTGTCAAGATTCCCGACGCTTGATTTTTCAAAGAAATTCCATTACCGCCATTGGCGTTGGCCGCGTTCTGCTCAAAGACAATTTGGACATCATCTTCCGCCAGGATGCCATCGCCGCCATTCTCGCTTATTCGATTATTCATGATTGACGCGACGGATTCCCCTGTTATATGAATACCTGTTGACCGGCTTTTGACAATGCTGTTTCCGTCAGCTCTCACATTCGCGTTGCCGCTGAGCAAGAAACCTTGTCCGTTCTCGCTGGCGGTATTGGACAAGAGCACCAGACTCGTTTGACCGTCGGCTCTCAGTCCGATTTGATTGACGCTAATCAGGTTGGAACGAATGACGCATTCTGCCTTGTCCTCGCTCAGAATTCCGATTTCGCTGCCAGACACCCGATTGTCGACGAGCTCGGGACATGCTTGCTCACCTATGTAGATGCCCGTCTTCGCATTGCCCGTCACAGTGTTCCCCTGGACGATACAAACACTGTTGCTCCCAAGCAGAAGTATGCCTCTCTCCATGTTCCGGGAAACCCGATTCTCTCGAATAATCGCGCCGGCACGACCGTGCGCTTTCATGCCAATCTCATTCTCTTGGATGCTGTTGCCGGTAAGAACGGGATGGCTGCTTCCCCTGCACATAATGCCGACAGCGTTGAACTCCATACTATTCTCCGTTGCCTCGCCGGCGCCCGAGTCCCCATAGAGCAAGCCAACTTTATTACGCATCAGCCTATTCCGTGCAAGCACAGGTGCAGCTTGATCGTAAATGGCGATACCCTGTGCGTTTCCGCTGCAGAAGCTCTCTTCGACCTGAAGTTTTCCGTTGCTTCGAATTCGAATACCGTCAGCCGAACAACTCGCAATATCCAATGAATGAAGCGAGCCGCTTGACCGTCCATTCAACTCCATACCCGTCGATCCACCTTGGATATGGATGGAGTGAAAGTTGACGGCAGCGTCCTCTTCGGCCAAGATGCCCGTGGCGCAGGAAGATAACTTAAGTTCCACCGCGGTGCATAACGAGCTTCCTGCGAGGGTAATAGCTGTGTCGGCGTGATAAGTAAAGCGCGAGCGATGGAGCGTCAACTCTGCCTCATCTGAACAACTTACTCCTTTATCGGTATGCGAGCATTCCCCGTTCTCGATCACGGCCGAGGACTTCTTGGAAATTACGTAACCGACCTTTCCTTGCCTAACGGCTCCACCATGGCTCTTCAGCAGCGCTTGATCGGTGACGGCCATTCCTGTTCCATTGTTTTCGCAGACTGTATTTTGAAGACTAGGCTTAGCAGCCCCGCTGACCATAACTCCAATGTTGTTGTTCGAACAGACGTTATTGCCGAGGTTTCCTGCCGCGCTTTCGCTAACGGCTATTCCGGCGGCCCGGTTGCCAGCGCACCGATTATTGAACAACTCCGCTTCAGACTGGCCTTGAAGTAAAATGCCGTTCTCGTTATTCTCGCATTGGTTCTGAGATAGCCTAGGCTGTGCCTTGTCTAGCACGACGATGCCCGCTAGACGGTTGTCCACGCACGTATTAAGGTCCATTTGCGATTCGCTTGAGCCGCCTATGGATATTCCTGCCTCGTTGCCCTCGAATCTATTGTTCGTTACCTCGGGCTTCGCGCTCTCTCTCACTTCAACTCCAAACCGACTATTATCTCTGAAAGTATTATTGTGGAGCTTCCCCGTGGCTTCGCCCTGCACGAGCATCCCCGTCTGGTTACTCCGGCATTCATTGCCATAAATGTCCGGATTTGCTTCATTCTCGAATTGGATTCCCACGGTATTGTCTTCGAATAGATTTTTCAAGATTTTCCCCATAGCTTGCCCTCTGACCACTATGCCCGCCTTCTGATTCTGGTGAAACTGATTGCTTGATACGTAGGCAGCCGACGTGCCGTCGGTTGCTAATCCGGTGGCATTAGCTTTGAATAAGACACTTTTTATGACCGGCATCGCCTCGTCCGTCACATGAACAGCGGAACTTGTATGGCCTGCGAGCTCGCAGTCCGTTATGGTCCCCCCTGCTTTCCCGGCGAATTGCACGCCTGTCCCGTTCCTTTCGAAGCGGGTGTCGTTTAATTTAACTGCACTGCCGCCGGATCCTGTTATCCCGCTCTGCTTGCATTCCGTCAAATGGCTACCGTATACCCGCAATTGGCAATGATCCGATGCCTCGATACCGACCGAAAAGCGATTGAAGGTGCAATTCCGAATCTCCGCTTCCAGATTTCCTTCCAGGCGTAAGCCTTTCTGCCCGTGCTCGCCTTCAAAGGTGCATTCGTTAAAGGTCGCGAAACGGCCTCGAAGACTTACCGCCGGGCCGGAAGAGTGAACGGTTAAACGAACCTTCTCCATGGAGAACAGCGCTTCTTCACTCGCTAAATTGAACGCGCCTTTGGACTCCAATCGAATGACCGTATCGTCCCCTGCTCCTCGTATGACGAGACCGTGCTTAAGCTCGTGCCTCATCTTGATCGTGAATGTTCCGGCAGGGAGTTGAATCCGTTCATCGGGGCCCGAGCTTTGGATCAAGGAATCCAACAGACCGTTTTCAGGCAGCTTGCCAGGCTCCATGTGCACTAGGGAAGCAGTGTGCCGCAAGAAGGTATTCGTCTGCCGTGCAGTGCTCATAAAAATCGATTTGGATCGGAGTTCGCTTTCGTATCTAGCCAGCTCGGCCTCGATTTCTTTTTGACATGCTTGAGTCCGAGTCATCGCTTGCTTAATTGAGCTTGCAATCAAGACAAGCAAAGCTTTAGGGTAGCGTTCGTATTTCGCTTGAATGATCTCATCTTTCAGTTTTCTATCATACTTCTTGAGCGCCTCTCCCATCGCAAGCTTGGCATGTTGTACGGCGCTAGCAATCGAATATGAATAATTCGTGTCCGTAAAAAATAGCAAAAAGCTTTTGGTATGCGCTTCAGTCACGACTTCATCGCGAAACTTCTGATTGTTCAATCGGAGCGCATCCGCACGGTACTCGCGGAGCATGTCAGGATGTACATTCAGCGATTCCGGCATGGCATCAAGACGCAGACGCTCGCCTAATTCCTGCTGGAGCGTCATTAACTCCCGATTCAGTTCTTGCGCTCTTCTCCCGAAAGCAGCTGCCGTTTCGCCAAAGAAATTGCCCTTGCCTGTCGTCGACAGCTCGCTTCTAAGCGAATTGTACAATTCTAATGGATATTTCGAGGCCATATCCTCATACCACGCGTCAAAAAGTTGAAGGGCTGCGCTCCTAGCAGATGACGAGACAGGGTAGGCAGCCCCGGAACTCATGGCGGGGGGGACGGGAATGGACGGTATGGTATATTCGCGCGCGCTAAGCGCGGTTTGCTTCATTGAGGCCTTTCGCGTTAAGTCTTCAAAATCCTGTGTGGCTTTCTCCAATGCGAATTTGATGTTCTCCAGTGCTTTAAGCTGACGAACAGCATGCTCAATCCGTTCTGCGATCTCCTTCGTGACTGAATGGGTTGCCTCTTGCAACTGACTCATTCTATCCGAATATAGGCGAAGGGTGGACGAGAGTCTATTGCCTGCTTCTCTCTCCGCTTCAAGCTCCATATAATCGTAAAGATGACCGAGCACTTTCTCTTCCAGTGCAGAAAATCCGCTTTGCATGAAAATCAGTGCAAGGTTCTTCTCAGGAACTGCTTTGACCGTGACGTGCTCCCCGTCGATCAGAACCGTCCGTTCCGGCATGTATGAAAGCATAAATGGCCTTTGCGACTCCGTCAGTTCCCCTTTTGCGGTCAGTCGGGCTAATAGAGCTTTCCTTGCGCTTATAGGATACATGGGGTTGCCTTTATATCCCCAAGCGCGCAGCGTTCCCCTCACGTCTTCAACGAACTGCTCAATGCTAGCGTCCTTGCTTTCATCCAAACGGTCTACTTTATTGAGCGCAAAGATAACATGCGGGACAAGGTCCGGACGCAATCGTTGGAGCGAGGACAGAATCTTTCTGTTTTCTTCTGCCCGGTAATACTGCGTATCGATTATGTATAGGACAACCTTTGCTCTTGAAAGCGATTGAAGAAAAATGGATTCGAAATGGGCTTTCGTCAACCCGCCATGCTCCATCTCGTTCATGCCGGGAGTATCGACGAGGTGAAACGGCATCGCTTTGGGAGCCCTGTCTCTGAGAGCATCCAATTCGTACCGCACCTCGTAGGTGTACGGCTCATGCCACGGATTTCTCCTGCTGTCGCGGACATCTTCGTGGAACCTCTCCGCGATCCGTTCACCCGATATATATTCCGTTCGGTCAGCGAAACGCTTGGCCACCTTCCCGTCATGCGGGGCATGAATGACGTCCGTTGTCGTTAATGTGCATGCTTCGGTCTCATTCGGCATGAGGTCGGTGCCTAGCAGCGCGTTAATAAAGGTAGACTTTCCGCTCTTCATCGCTCCGATAACAGCAACCGTAAAAGGATTGCTGCCCGGGGATTCCGGTTTCAGCTTGCCTGGATCAATCAAGTCGCACAGCGCTGGCTCCATATTTAGGCAATTGGCTAGTAAGTCGTGTATTCGATCGAGATGACCGGTATAGCCGAATGACATCTGTTATGCTTGCTCCCCTCAATCAAATCCGCTTTCCTCTAATAAAGCAGTCCGAGGAATTCGCCAAACGAATCGGCGACAAATTCATAGGTGTATTCTTTTTCATGATTCCAGAACACAACAACCGGCTCGCCTTGACGATACTGATAATATAGACATAAGTAGTTGCCTGCCGAGTCCCCCGCGAAAGGAATCATGTTCGTTCCAATTCGGCCGCTTAGCCAGGATGACACCGCAAACACGTTGATCGTGTATTCCTTGGTAACC
Source organism: Paenibacillus sp. MY03 (assembly GCF_002165585.1). Taxonomy (NCBI): domain Bacteria; kingdom Bacillati; phylum Bacillota; class Bacilli; order Caryophanales; family Paenibacillaceae; genus Paenibacillus; species Paenibacillus sp. MY03. The sequence goes on from NZ_MXQD01000068.1 coordinate 9,920, forward strand.
GGCAGGAACGATTTAATAGCAGCCCCCGTTCTTAGGTCCGTGTTAAAACGGGTCGGGCGAGGCCTTGCCCCATGATGTTGTAATTGCACGTCTATATATAGAGTTGGCAACTGGACGTCAAAAAACGATTCAATGGCTTTCATATCCGACATGCTCGCCCTCTTTTTCTCATCAGACCATTGCATGCGCGCGATTCCCTCATCCCTATCTAGAATCGGATCCACCACCCCATAAGGACCGGCCTCCATCATGTCCGGACTGCATATGCATCTGCTCATCGACGAGTTCCATCTGACCAGGAACTTCGGAATGATGCCATACATAGCCATCCGGCGTTTCCCCGCGCAATATTTGAGTGAGTTCGGCTTCGTTGAATTCACCGGCAAATCCAGGCTCGTATTGAACGGATGCGGCGAGTTGATGATTCATATAAGCGAAATGCTCCGCATCGGATTCCAAGTACATGTCAGGGGGCAATTCACCTGCATATACGAACGGAAAATCCGGAAAGACGCCTTCAATGATGTCCCCGCTCGGCATCGTGACGACGACTGATTCGTAAGGCACTCCCGATTCAGGGTGCTCCATTCCCACCAGGTGGTTGTTAATCGTATCCACGTGGTGGATGTCTTCTGCCGCTGGTTCATTGACATCCGTAGGCATGACGGTTTCTGAATCGAGGGGAAGGGCATGAACCGGGTCGACAGGGCCGCTTTCCGGCGCAGCTGAATTCGCTGCATCCGAACCATCCAAAATTTCAAATAGACCGACTCCGATCGTACCGGCGACGGTAAGTTTAAGAAGGTTGGAAACTCCACGCCTTACCTTGGTCCGATCGTTTGATGCAATCCCCCGTTTGACCTCTGTTCCATCCTTGATCAGCTGTCGCACGCCATGCTCGGTATTTGAAATCGTTTCTTCGATTTGTTTTCTAATCGTTACCTTCCCGGAGGCAAGCTTCTCTTCATCGTGGTCAACCAGGCCGGCCCCGATCGTCAGCGCACCATCAGCCAGATTTCCAAACGATTCGAAAGTATACGCGGTCGACTGTTTAATCCTCTGGCCGAGTTCCCTTAGCGTTTCATTTTTTGCGAGATTCCCGATATTTTGAATAGAACCGCCTAAGACTTCCCCTACAGACTCTCCAAATATCTTGCCGGCCTTATTCAGAGACATGGCTATCCTCCTATCCATGGATTTGTTATTGATTAGGTATTTTACAGGAGATTTATAGTCATATTTTTAACCGCTAGCGGGTCTTTTGTTCAGTATTTAAACAGGACTATATTCCTTGTTTTCGACATGAGACATCAAATCCCTCCTAAAGGAGTGAATTATTCACATTCCCATAATTAATTCAAAATATCTAAAGAAATATAAATGATGATATAGCCGTCCAAGCATAATTAACATGTTGAGAGAAGAAAAAAGCACATTAACGCTGGAATATCCAATTATTCGCGATCCAGTTATTTGTGAAACTGAAGGGGCTGTCTCAAAAGTAAAGATCGTTCGCTTGATGAAATAGCTCACTTGTTGAATGAACGTCAAAAATGAAGAAATGGAGGTGCTAGAGTGTTATACCCCCCCCCCATTTCTAGCTTTAGGTCTATTACCGCCTTCTTGTGCATTTTGTGGGCGAGCGAAAGCCACCCGACCTTAACGCTTACATTAGGTAGGCCTCGAAGCAGGAAACGTCGGGATCCCCGATTATTTTTCATTTGTCCACGCCTATCAGCCCTTGGACCAACTCCATGGAAGAATGTGAACCCTTCGAAACAGGGATTTTAATAAAATAAATATGATTGTCCGATTAATGGCAGGATCAAGTAAAACAAAAACCGACTCTACGGAGCCGGTGTTTTTCATTTTCTAGAAAAATCTTTGATATAATGATTTCGAAGTTATATCATCAAAGGAGAAAATAATGAAATATTATGACCGTGTGTATCAACCGAAATCAATTAAAATAATTCCTATGACTAACAGAGAAGATATGGAGCCTGAATTTTCCAACAAGACGATTCCTGAATTACAAAAATTATTCTTCATCGATCGTCTTCCTTATGGCAAATATCGTTACCGTGAAAAAGCTGTCGCTGATATTGAAGGAACTCTGGTATTATTTCAATTTGCAAGTCACATTATTGCAGCCGGGATATTAGATAAACGTATTTCAGAAATAGACGATACTTACAATGGTTACTATCTTTTTTAACCGGACTCGATTGTAACATTTGATCCGATTGATAAATTTGAATTCCGTAAAGTGAGTCCAGATTTTCTACACTTCGGAAGTGTTATCAAAAATGTTGATACGGAACTATATCCTTCCCTTCTTGATTTATTGTATAGCAGAAACATCAAATACTGTTATCAGTTTTCGGATCAAGAAGACGATCACTATCAAACCGATGTTGAAAACGCAGTGGAAGGTCAAAACATCCTCGATGACGAACCTATTGATATCCCTGATGTCACCAGTCAGACTGTAACAAAGCTGCCGCGAAATTCAGCCGTAGGCAAACAAGTTTTGGAGAGTTCTTATTTTCAATGTGAATATGATGCGAACCATCGGTGGTTTATCAGTAGAGTGACAGGTGAAAATTATATCGAACTGCATCATCTAATTCCTATGGTGTTCCAAAGTCGCTTCTCTTATAGTCTAGATGTTCCATCCAACGTTGTTCCTCTTTGTCCCTTATGCCATAAAACACTTCATCATGGAACGGCTGACGAGAGAAATCCAATTATACGTAAATTGCATCAGAATAGAAAAGTGAAGCTTAAACTTCGCAAAATCCCTATAACAATTGATTCACTAATTTCTATGTATTGATATAAGGGGGGGTAACTGCTTTAAGTCCACGTTATGATCTATTTGTAATAGCAGCAAAAAAATTATAAAACCACTCAAAAACGAACTTATCAAGCTGAACAAATCATTGATTAAAAAAGCCGCCGTGACTGGCGGTGAGCATTATCAAACGTTTTATATATTTTCAAATACCTTTACTCTGCAGTAAAAGGTGTTCGGCTTCATTCTTTGTCTTTTCATTGCTTCAACAGCGGTCATTTGACCGCTTTTCCACACAGCATAAACCTCTGCAAATTCCGCATCTAGGGCTATCTTCGGTCTCCCGAACTTAACACCTCGCTTAGTGCTACATCAATTCCTTCGCCCTGCCGCTGCTTGATATTTCCACGCTCCAACTCGTAAAGCGCACCGAATACGGTCAGCATAAATGTCCCTTTGGTGTGCTGGTGTCGATCATTTCTTTAAGTGATACAATCTGTACACCTTTGGCATTCAAATCTATTACAATGGTCAAAAAGTCCAGCGTATTACGCGCTAGCCGAGAAATCGATTCGATTGTTTATACGACATCGCCTTCTCGTACAAACCCAATCATCGCTTTTAGCTACGGGCGATTACGATCTTTGTCGTATACTTTTTCGCTAAAGTATTTTCTATGCCATGTGGCTTTAATGCCTCCAGCTGCTGTTGTCATTTTAATCCAATACCGAAACCCTTACATAAACCACTTTCATATGAAAACTCATTAAATAATATTTCAAAACCTATTAATTATTTTTGACACATTTCAAAAATAACATTCTGAAATTTCAAAATACTAATTCAAGGCTTTTTTAACTATGTCAAAAAGTAGACTTTTTGTATCAGTAATTATATTTGAAAAGATGCATCAATGCGATACTCCCTCGTTGATAAATGACAATGCTGTAATATCGTTCTGATCCCAAAACCGTAACAGTATTAGGGTGACCATCACGTATTGACATGTATATTTATCCATGCTATATTCGTATCAACAAGACGGTCACCATCACGGACAAAGGAGTGGTGTTAAGATGAATATCTTTCAGATCAAGACTAAGCCAGAAGGCATAGACAGAACACGGGAAATGATTGGTGATGGTAAAACAGGCAGAGTGGAATTAGGTTGGGCTGAGACAGGCGATTTATTAGACGCGAGTAAAGACGACATCCGCGATAAGCTTGCTACTGCGCCGTTTAACTACACCGGACAGAGCTTAAACACGAACCTGGGCACCGTCAACTGCTTCGTCAACACAATCGTCGTAGGCGACCTAGGGCTTATTGTAGAAGGCGATAAAGTTCATGGTGGCATTCTAGGACCTTATGAGTTCAAAGATGGTTACCATACAAGATCCATCGAATGGAAGTTTATCATCTACAAGGACGACTTAAACCAGCACGTACGATCCTTCGTTGAGAACCGCACATCATGTACAAAATTCAAATTTCCATTTGAAGTATCGGAGCTTGAGCAATACTTGAATCAATCTCCCATCCCGTTTCCGAATAAGACGTTACAAGTGACGGTCAACGTAGATGAGCTTGTACAGAAATCCTTGGAGATTTTATCTGACGAGCTTCAATCCGGAGATCGCGACCGCCAAGTTAGTGCGGCGGTCGAAATTCTCCGCTTCCTAAGAAAATAACATTTAATGGAGGGATGTTATCATGCTGAATTCTATCGAGGAGAAGTAAATCTTTGATTTGCCACAAAGCCGTAAAAAGGATTATTCATGCTGACGGAAACAACTATCTGACCAAAATTACAATGAAATACGAGCTGAGTTGTTCTGACGAATTGATTCCGATTACGTGCAAACATCGAGCTGGAATCCTGGTTCCAATTGGCATGGTACTATATTTGAGCCTTTGTACCACGCAACAAATAAGAATGAAATCCATGCCGCCGTCTTCTTTGGATTAATCTTATGGCAGGGTTATGATTGATCATGATGATGTATGGTACTTTCACAAGAGTGAAAACATCAGAGGTGCCTTTTACTTCAACGGAGTATTTAGTGAGTCTTTTTTTACAAATACCCTGGCTCAGGAAGTGACACCGGGGTATTTGTAAGAACATTTTAGCGGATATATTCCAGCTCTACGAAACATTTCATGCTGAACGCCAAAGATGGTCACTTCGATTAGATAAGACAACCAAACGTCGCCTTGCATCTGTTTATTATCCGATATGTAGAACACCATGTATATCACAATCCAACTGTACGTATTCTTCTTCTAATAACGGTAGCATGTTGTTTCATTTATTATCATTAATTATTAAGTCCTAACTTATTCAAATAAATCTCTACAAGCTCCTTCAATTCAGAATCAACCAAACTCCGGGCCTCTATTCGATAGGCACTTCTTGCTGCTTCAAATGCTTCATTATATTCTATCTGTGAGTTATCTTTTGCTTCCTCTTTCTTTAATTTCATAATAAAATCACTTGGAGGATGTGCTTCTCTAATTAGACAAACTTCAATTGTATACTTTCTAATTTGATCAAAATCACTGAGGATCAACGAAGCAAACGGATCATCTAATAAATTCTCAATCTTATCATTACTCATATAAGAAGCATTATTTTCTTTTTCACTGACCTCATTAATTCCACATGACATCTTATATAGATAGGTATGAATCTTTTCAGATACAGGCATAATAAGATAGGCTAATTGTAAAACAATATTGACAGCAGTGCGATACCATAGAAGTTCATCTTTCATTAATATTTTTTCCACTTCTTCACCATTTTCTTCTTTCTTCAAAATGGTTTCTACATTATTTCCCAAGGGAATCCTGCAAAGAAAATTGATCAACTCAATTCTCCCAAAAATGTCCGGCAATAATAAGAGTAAACTTAAAACTTTAAACACATTATCTTTGTTATTAAAGTGATTCAAATTTGCTCTTGCAATAGATTTAATTAAATGAATATTATACTCCCTTTCAAATAAATAAATATTCAAACCTTTAATATCTGGATCAATTTGAATATTATATTCACGCCAAGTGTGAATATACTTAGCGATTTTATCCTTTTTAATTTTAGTCAGAGAAGTTTTTCTTTTAAGAACCGTATGCCCCTCACCATAATTTGCACTTACATATCCGATGAATGGCCAGATGTCATATTTAACAACAAATTTGTCATTTGAACCCTCTAGATCAAAGTAAGCACCCAGATTTCCATTTTTCTTTTTTAGATTTCTACTGTAGTTTGTAGGGCCCTGCACAAATTTGGTTTCTTTATTTTTCTCATTCTCTGGAACTAAACTAAATAATATATTTCTTGAATCTGTCATCAGCTTATTCTTTTTTATTTCATCAGCATGTTGGTAATTAATTCCGCAAGAAGTTTTGAATACAACGTACTCTTTTAAATACTCCTTGAACTCGTTAATTATTTTAAAGCTATACTCATCTGATAGATATCCAAATAATTTCCCATGTGGAAAGAATACATCAAGATCCTCCAAAATAATAGAAGCCATTTCAATTGTATTATGGTATGCTTCCTGTCCATCATATTGTTTGTACAGAGTGGGGAATTCCAACTTATCAATTATCTCCAGGTATTCTTCTGTGCTAACAATTTTCTGAATAAACTTCATTAGTACCTCCTACGAACGTATAGTTATGAGATTAATAAATATTGATAAGACAATTTGTCAAGTCAATGTTTATTTGAACTATTTCAAATGTACGTTTGGGAACTGAATATATCCTGCTGCCATGCCCTATCGAGGGAATTGAATATTTCGATGAAATAGAACCATATTTCGGTGGTGGGATCTATTTCACGAGGTGGCTCCCGTCAATCACTTAATGAGTCCTTCTCTTTTGCGCATTTAATTCGCACCTTTAATCTTTATTGTATTTGAGGAATCCACATTGATGTGAACGCCGATGGTGAAATACCCAATATAAACTTTATTTAGTGAGTTGAGCATTCATAACCATAAATCAACCGTGTATTCACTTGAAATGAATACAAGGCTGACTCAGATAATCTACACTTAGTTATTAAAAAACCTCAAGACATCCTCGGTTGTACTCAGTATTTTATGTTCCTCTACCTTCATTTTCCTGGCCAGAACCACGCTGTTAGCTGCCAATTTCTCGCCCGCAAGCGTCTGGTCGTAGGCATTTCTTGTCAAAAGATTTAATTCCTCATACTCATCATATATTTTTGCTAAGATCCCTCGATACTGCACATCTAGCGTTGCAATAGCCGAGTAGTATTTTTCGCGAATTTCAGCGGTAGAAACTTTCAAATCGTATGTCAGATCAGACATAAAAACAGACAGTTTTGATATGATTTCTGCGTAATGGTCAATCGCATATGCCACGGTAACAGACACAATGCCTGTAACAATGCCTCCTAGTACCCCTCCGATTAGATTTGCAAAAGGGGCAAAAGGGGTCGTTTTCAAATAAATAACAAACGATTCAGTCAGTATAACGCCTAAAGTAGTAGTTACCGATACAGCGATAATTTTAGACGCCTCTACTAATGCTTCTTTTTTCGAAATTCCTTTCAACGGATTAATTAAAAGCTTCACAGCCTTTATTAAGGCATGAACGCCTTCATTTAATACACGTACTACGTTCTTAGCTGTTGTTGCGAACGTATTAATGAACACAGTCAGGAGATTGCCTATAAAACCGCTAATAAACCCATCCGTAAAAGATATTAATATGGCCTTTGACTTGGCTAGCATATGTATCGAAATTTTTTTACAGGCTTCTTTGAAGCCAGCAATTTTTGCTTCTATAGAATTTAACGTTTGATAACGTTGAAAATATGCCTTCATCTCTATCATTAATGCCTCTTGGAGTTCGTAAATAAACAAACCAATTGCCTGCTTTTGTGCCATTGCAAAGCCTTGTGTAACGCCAGTCGAGGTCACATTTTTAATATAATATTTAGTTTCGGCTTTATTAATACTGGAATCGACATGCCTACGAGCCTCATCATGCTTCGTTCTTGCTCTTTCAACATCGATCCCGTAATATTCGGCATTAGTAACCGAAGAATCTTTTTTGTTATCTTTGTTCATCCATGTAATAAGGTCATGTTCGCCTTTCGACTGATTTAGGCTGCTGTCTGCCCATGCTAAATTTTTTTCATCGACAGCCATTGCCCCTCTTTCTTGATCGGACATGTATAACCTTGCTCTATCGTTGTGCTGGATCTCACTTGCGGAAACGATATGATCGCGATGCGCTCGACCATCCTTGGGAAGCGTCTTACCTGTATAATCGTCTTTAATGACTTCATTTTGTTGAAAGGCATTCTTTCTGTTTTTCGGGAAATCTTGTTCATACACTTTTTTTCGCATCTCTTGCGAGTAGTTTTTCGTAAACCGTTGCTCATCTACTTCATTGGCAAAAACAGCGCTATTCGCATTATGAAGTGTAGTAACATTCCCCCCTCTTTTGTAAATATCGAATATTGGCCCTAGGCCGAATTGTTGAATGATATTCGTCAATACAACGTCCTTGTATTGGATAAGCAATTCACGAATATAATTTTGATCATTATTTTGATTAATTATGTTCAAATCAGACCCATATTTAACATCTATAAACTCTGCAAAAGAAGACATTTGCTCCCTCCTTATTCTTGAGCGCCAATCGGCCTATTTAATAATTCCCCTGCCGAATGCGTGTTATTAATTAACACCATAAGAGAAGATAGCAATGCCGTATCTTTAGAAATTTGTTTCATATCATGATTGTATACCGTTGTTTGATCCACTACCTGATAACACATGCTATCCAACTCTTTTTTCGTTTTCACGATTAAAGAATTCGTTTTTTTGATTTCCTCAACTGTAGCTTTTAACATCTGCGTATGGGCCTTGATTTCTGTTGTTTTGTTAAATGCTTCCTCTGCGGCCTTTTTATTTTTACTACGCGCAAATAAACCGGCGCCAACAAGTGCTGTTCCGCCAATGACCCAGCCCACTGGCCCTGCAAGCGCAAGAAAGGTTGAACCAGCTGTCATGCCTCCGCCACCAGCTACAACTGCCCCTCCACCAAGCCATGCTAATGCAGCGTTCGTTGCAGCCGCACCACTTAATGCAGAAATGGCTGTACCTGTTGAGGCTGTTCCGAAAGTCATGGCTACAGCCATTGCCGCTGTTGGACCAAATGCTGCTACTCCAGCCCCAGCCGCTACACCTGCTGCTCCTAAACCAGTCGACGTTTTCGCCGTTTTATCGAATTCCGCTTTAATTTGGAAGATTGCATTTTCAAACTTTTTAAATTCGATTCTAATTTTTTCAATCTTTACAATAATATCCTCAGGCTTATTTTTCATGCTGTTTAAATAAGACCACGAATGATTAATTGTAGTTTTCAGCTTTTCCTTGTTATTTTGAAGAGTTTCGGATTCTTTCACTACCGATTTCATAGCTAGCTCGTGTGTGTGATAAGCGTATTCATATTCGACAATTGCTTCCTTCTTCAACTTTCCATTAAACATGTTTATCAACTCCACCTTCAACAGTTTAAAAAACATATCTATTAAGCAATTCGGTAGATCTCTTTCTAAGTTCTTCTCTTAATTCAATAGGTTCAAGTAATTCAATCTGTTCCCCTTGACTTAAAATCCACATCAAGCAGCCCTTACCGAATACTTCTGCCTTAATAACGGTCTCTTGTTCAAATTGCTCTATAATTTGAGCAGTTGGAAATCGATCCATGATAGATTCAAGTGAAGGACCGTTGTACTTGAACTTCAATGTTAATAATTGACCACCATACATAAATTGGACACGCTTCTTAAGTTCCCCGTCTTCATAACGTTGATAGGAAAACTTCCTGCCTATTGACTTCACTACTACAATTCGATCAATTCTGTAGAAAGCCGGAGTTTCATATTCACTATTTTCGATTTTTGCAATTAAATAAAAATAGAACTCCGAGAATACAATGGCTAGAGGGTATACAGTACGCTCTCTATCCCTTCCATCCATTTTCTTGTATGTAATCTTAATAATCTCCTTCTTCATAATGAACTGTCCCAAGTCCCAGATCATGCTCAGAAGAGGCTTTCCGTGCGACACTGGCTGATAATGATATTTTTCATTCAGAACAAGATCCCTGAATGCTTGCTGCTCCGACTTAGAAATAATAGAACATACCGAATCCAACACCCTATCCAATTCTACTTTGTTAAAAGCCCTGCTTTCGAGAAGAATCTTTACCAGTGCAAACACTTCGACGGCGGAAATTGTATTACTGCTATTGTTTTCGATTACGTAACCTTTTTGTCCATAGTCGTATACAACTGACTCTCCTATACAATAATCCGTAATATATGCTCTGATTTCATCTAAATCCCTTTGAACGGTTTTCGGGGACACTCCAAATTCGGTCGCCAAGTGCTCCTTTTTTAATACAGAGCCTTTCCTGAGTCTGTCATACAAGGATAGAACGCGGCTTGCTTTTCTGTCATCCAGCATTATAAGTCCTCGCTAGCTTTAATTATTATAGGCATATTGTACCATGACTAAGGATGTATGATAAGATTTATTCCCTGAACCTCTCCTATTCACTACATAAAATGTGTGAATAAACAGCCTTACACTTGATTCCCATATCCAAGGAGTATATTTCCCGCTTTTATAACCATCGCTTAATGGATAATTAAAGTATATCAGCCACAATGGACATATCCTGTACATATGGAAAAATGCACAATTTTGTATTCTCATATTTCGGCCTGAATGCAAGATCAAATCAAAAAGCCCTATCGACGATTCCCTTAGAATAGCAACTGAAATGGAGAATGACCGACTCGCTTAACTATCTACGCTTATGTATTGTATCAAGCTCGATTACCATAAAAATCATGGAACGTTACCCTTAAAAATCGCCTGTATCTGGAGATTGACGACACGGTTGACATTGAGATTGAGCCTCTACGGGCATGATCCACTGCAAAAGGCGAAGCCATGGGCTTCGCAGGGGCCACTTGGCCTATCATGCCCGCCCCTTCATGTAATGCTTGTCTACCTCTATTGGATATTATCATACTCTGAGCATGACGTTTTTTGGGGGTGATTTCCGATGATTAAACACAACGCCTAAACAGCAATGTTACCATTGCTGTTGCAAGACTCTCTATTGGTGGAGTGGCCCTCGCCTTCCCAAGCAGGGTTCCCATATGTTAAATTAATTCACCTATGCTCGGTCGCTGAACTGAATCGATCAGTCCTCTTTTTCCTTTATTGGTTCTAAATTCAATTTACGATAAACAGCAAGACATTCGTTCAAGTACTCAGCCTCAGCTTGAGTTAACTTTTCCAAAACCTCAGATTGAACACCCGTTGTATCCATTAAAACTTCTGTAAAAACCTCTTTTTCACCAATTTCCTGTTCTATAAAATCTACAATAATTTTCTTATAGGGAATTTCTTCAATAGCTTCATTTACTATTTGCTTCATGGAAGCATAATCAAATATTTCCTCGACTTTTTCTTTACTAAACTCAAATCCTTTCATTGAGAATATCTCGCTTAGCATCCAACTCCACTTATCTTTATTAATATTAAGGAAAGTAGCAAGCATTGTGGCAATTGTATCCGTCCATACAGGAAAAAATTCTTGTTGGGAAATCTCCATAATAACCCCAGTCAATGCTAACCTCACTGGGTCTCCACCAATCACTTCACATAAAACATGAGTAACATCGAAAGGTGGTGGATGCATTTTTCCATTCTGAAGATTACTCAAATACGCCTTATTCTTATTAAAACCTCTTTTTCGCATTTCATTTTCTATTTCAGTTAAACTCATCCTGGAGTTTTTAATGTACTCTTTTAAAAGTAAAGAATAGGGATTGCTCATTTCACACCTCAAAAGTTATTATTTTTTTACAACTTTCGTTATTGACTCACTACAATACTAATGATATTATATGATTTATAGAAAAAAAGTTGTAAAATTATTATAACAGAAAAAAAGGAGGAATGCAGTATTAATAATCCTAAAATTTGGGGAGAAGTTTGCCTGAAAGTATTAGCTCCAGCTTTAGTAGCACTTGGGGGTATCCTGCTGACAATAAAAAACGATAAAAACGATGAGTCTTAAGAGGAAAGAGTATAATGCTCCCATAGGCTGAGACACGGGAGCATTATACTCAGTCGAACTGGAGGGTTCTTGCAAAAAAACATCAACTCGACAAATTTGTCGAGTTGATGTTTTCATAAAATCCTTAACGTGACACAGATAATTCATTTTTAACTACTCCAGCAAATACAATATTCGGATTAGTTATTTCAAAAGATCCGTATAAGATTTCGAGCTGGGCTCTGAAATTTTTTATATTCGATCTGTGCACCTCAGCTGGCCAGATACCTGTTGAATTAATCTCGTGACCCGAAGTCAGGATATAGCAAACATCATTTTTAAAGACAATGAGCTCCCAAGATGAACGATCAAAAATAGAATCACTATAACTTTTATTCATTAATGCATAATCAGAGCCACTTACACTAACAGGGCTAAATTCGTCTGGCTTGAAATTAAATATTGCTCGTTTAAGAAAATCCGTATGATTTATGTTTTGATCATATGGAACAATTCTCATTTTTGAATAAATGCCATGAGAGGTCATGTATTCAGAAATAGGATTAAACTCGTACTCTTCTTCCGTAGGTGTTGCTTTTGCATCAATGCTATACATATCGGAAGGATCTATTTTATATTTAACCTCACTATACATGAATGTCCAAGCCTCGGGTACCTGCGCTTTAAATCCATCTGTTTCTAATGGATAATATCCTTCTATATAACCAGTGATTGGTGTAGAAGATATTGGTGCAACTTTTTCTGGAATAACTTCTTCTGAGATGAGCAGCGGAAAAAATCCAGAGTACATATTTCCGTCCCAAATCATTTCTCGTTTAAACCAAGGCTGATATACTACGATGATCCTATTTTCATTATCCCAAAAGACTTCTAAGCCTAAATTCTCCGTTACAAATCGGAGGGGGAGCATGGTGCGGCCGTTTAAGATGGTTGGACTTACTTCCAACTCATTTTCTATTCCGTTGACTACTGCGTTTTTCTTATCTATCCAAACGTCAACGGTATTACCATTGAGTTGGATCGTGACTTTCCGTTCCGTGTTGTCCCAACTTGCTGACCCACCTAGCGCTCCGATAAGGGCAGAAATAGGGAGTAAGGTACGTCCTTCCTGCACAATAGGCGTTACCTTGCCAGATGCATCGACTGGTGCTTCATAAATAGCCTCATAGTTGGAAAGCATCATACGAGGGTCATTGATTTTTAAATAGACCCCTTGATCGCTTAGCATTCCATCCGGACTTTGTGGTTTGGAAGCGTGTGTATTTACACGAATGACTCCTTGTTGCTCGTCCCATGCAACGGAAAGTCCAATATCGTAGATGAAGTAATCCAACGGCACACCTGTTGAAGCAGTGCCGATGACAACGGGTGTGGGATCGATTTCTATTGTACCAAACCAGTTACCGCCACAGCCACCATCCACATCTTCAAATACGTTAGCACTGGATGCGTTTGCATTCGCCTCGAAACATTTTCCTCCAAAAAGTACTCTTGCGCCGACAGAACCAGCTTCAATTGGATCATTAATGAACACTTTGAATCCTGCTGCCGCAAAAATTTCGCCAAATGGGAACATCTCAACTCCATTTGAAAGGACAGGCGATGGAACTTTACCGACTTCAACACCGTCAACTTGGATAGCCACTTGGGTATTGGCAATTGCAGGTGATGGAATTAAGAAAACGACAAAAGAAATGAAAACTATAAAAGACAGCAGCTTCTTCAACATGCTTGGCTCCTCTTTTCCAAATAGATTTTTTCTGAGCGTTAGAACCTGTCTAGATGATTACGCTCCTTTAACAAGTGAATTTTAAATACCACCAGCACAAAGCCGAAAAGATCCAGCAAGGGAATGAATAGAAGCGATGGCTTACTCATTATCACTCTATCTGGACCTATCTATTATAATTCTATGCCTTGTTCTTCTTTCCTGAAATCAAAAAACCAACCCCTGATAACAGTGCTGTTAACGCCCCAATGATAGCAGCAATACCAATGTCACCAAACATCATCCCTCCTAAAAGGAGACCGATCACACCCAGAACTAATAACAGAATACCAATAACCTTCATCGTTCATTCCTCCAACGTTTATTAATGAAGTTCAAATGCTAGTGCGCTAATTTTAGGAATGGTTATTTGTCCACCCATTGTAGATTGATAAGTCTCCAATCCTTTTGACAATCCCCAAACGGTAACGATATCATCTTCAAGAATACGGAGTTCATCTTTACTCCGCTTATAGGTAACGTAAATCGTATCCTCGTACCCATACTCTTTTTTTGTAATATCAATTCGATAGGCAACATTATTACCTGACTCCATGACTTGAATAACTCGACCTCTATAACCGACTTTCTTATCCTTGTACTCATTTGGATTACGCGCGAGATCTTTGTAAGGGTAAGTGGACGCTTCCAACTTGAATTGCGTGAGATCGAAAGGCTCTTCGGTTGGTTTGGTTGTTTGAATGTCATTGCCATTAGTCGTAGTAGTTGGTTCCTCATCACTGGCAAAGGTACCGATTAAATAAAATATTACGAAGAGGACACCGATTACGATAATGAAGGATTTCAGGCATCCTCCGCGTTTCTTCGGACCTATCGTTTGGGAACTAGACTCCAAATCCTCTACTCTTACGTTCTGCATTTGTACTTGATCTGCCGCAAGAGCTGATCCGCAGTTGTTACAAAATTTTGCCTGGTGATCGTTTAATGAATTGCATTTGGAACAGTTCAAATTTCCCCCTCCTATTTACCTATTTCATCCAAGCCGATTATAACTGCCATAGTCGAATAATGTCAACAATTATAGTTACTATAATAATTAGAAACAATAGTTCGTTGAGACGTTCTTCAATACCTACTATGGTTTCCATAGATACTTATGGCTACCGTAGGAGAGATGCATATGAATAAAATTTCAATTCTCATCGGTGATAAACTCCGCTCCCTTCGTCAGCAGCAGGGGCTAAGCCAAGAAAGTCTCGCTTTCAGAGCTGGTATTACACCTACATACTTAGGCCAGGTTGAACGTGCCGAGAAAAGCCCTACATTAGAAACACTTGAGAAAATTGTATCTTCCTTGGGCATATCATTCGAGGAATTATTCCGATTGGACTCTGATCTAACAAACAACGTTGACTATACCATTGCACAGAAAATTGCTATACAGCTTCATGGCCGGTCTCAAGAAGAGCAAGATTCACTGTATCAGATTATTAAGCAGTTAATTTCTTTTAGGGACCTAAAATAAGAATGTACAGCATTCCCGAAACACTGGTATGTTCCGTGTGATCAATGATCGCTATCTAGCATAGCGTCTACAGCTATAATATATAAATTAATATTTGAATCATGCGAAGCTACCAGTGTTCTTGTTATTCCGATACAAATGGAGTTTTTTGTTTAGCCTTTCTGTATGACTTGCAATTCCCCTTCATATAAATCCCCGCTCTTTTAAACTTACATATGTGCCACTGCCAATCACAACATGATCAAGCAACTCAATTCCAATAATTGTTCCTGATTCAATTAGACGTTGAGTAATCGCAATGTCTTCCGGACTCGGATCTGGATTACCGCTCGGATGATTATGTGCACATATAATTGATGCACAGCTTCTTTTTATGGCTGAACGGAACACTTCCCTTGGGTGAACAATGCAAGCATTTAAAGAACCGACCGATATAACTTCTTTTGCAATTACCCCGTTTTTTGTATTGAGAAATAGACAAACGAACTGTTCCTGCTTTAAATGCCGAAATTCCGGTTCTAGCAGCTTGTAAACGTCCTCGGGGGACCGAATTGTATTTATAGAAGGCAACGGCGCAGAAATGATTCGGGATAGCTTGAGCGTGGCTATAATTTGTCTGGCCCTTGCTTTCCCAACTCCTTCAATAGTAAGAAGTTCTTGCTCTGTTACATCAACTAGGTCAGCAAACGTAGGAAATCGGTGAAGTATTTCTTCGACGATATAACTCCCAGGCTTTTCGCGAAGCGAGTTGGTTAATAGTGATTTTAGATCGTCATGAGAATTCTTTCTCATCATAAAATTCTTTCCCTTCTAACTTAAATTGATTTATTTCGGTAAACAAAAAGAACCAACCCAAATGAAGCAGTTGGTGCATTTAATCGGGACCAGTCTCGTGGCAATTTAAGAAATAATAATATCCCCTATCTTGACCAAGTTTCCTCTCTTATTGTTTGCTACTCTTCGAGCACCTCCTCATAATGTCTTTAGCCCGGATATGTAATCATGATTATAATATAGATTTGAATATATGAATAATACGGCGCTCCTGGTTGGGCTTAAATAGGTAAAAAAGTTATTTCTATTAATTTTGGAAGGATTATGACGAAGCGTGACGAAATAGATTTATATATATGCGAATAGGTCTTTCGAACTGAATGTCATTTACGTGTAATTTCTGATTCAAATTTTTAATAGTTAAAGTGGAATATTAAGAATGACCGAACTCAACGCAGACAGGGCATCAGTAGACTTTGAATTAAACCAGGAGGAGAGAACGCATTGTTAACTTACAAAGAACAGCTTAAGGAAGCACAAGCAAGAGGGCATAACCAACATGTAGCAACTAAAATTCTTGATGCTTTGGCAAAGTTAAAAACAGAAGATAGCGAGAATTCATCGAGAAGATGGATATGGGAGTTAATGCAAAACTCCAAAGACGCTGTTAATATCACTAAGAAAGTTCGAGTCAAAATAAATTCTCATTTGAGTCAAGATGATGGTTTTATTGAGTTTAAACATAATGGCGAACCATTTACTACTGACAACATAACTTTTTTGATTGAACAAGTCTCTTCTAAAGATAGAGAAAGTGTTGATGGAGAGGTACTCAAAACCACAGGTAAATTTGGAACTGGATTTTTAACTACACACTTACTTTCAGAAAAAGTAGAGATTGAAGGAGTTATAAAGGAACCACATCAACCACATAAACAATTTAATATTCTTCTTGATAGAAGCGGACAAACCCCAAGTAAGTTGATTGAAGCAGTTAATTATTCAATGGCACAGCTTGATCAGTTAGATGAGCAAGATCCATTCTCAGACTATGATGAAAATGAGTTCAATACAGTATTTCGTTACAGGTTAGATGAGTATGGACTAAAAGTAGCGAAATTAGGTCTGGAGGATTTGAATATCTCCATAGCATACGCTTTGGTCTTTTCTCCCAATATTGAGTCAATAACAATTAATGAAGACATTCACTACGAGTTGGATATTAGTCACACAGAGGAATTAATCAGTTTTTTCAAGATATTCAAGATAAACAAAATAGAAAAGCATAAGAAAACCGTATTCTTCATCGCTTGTCTTACTAGAGATTCCATATCTGTCGCAACAGAAATTATCTACATAGATAATAAAATACACCTAAAAGAATTAGAACCTTCTTTACCACGACTTTTCTGTGATTTCCCTTTAATTGGAACTGAGGGTTTCCCTTTTCCGATCGTACTGAATAGTCCCATATTTAACCCAACTGAACCGAGAGATGGTATTCGTCTGACGGATCAAGCAACTCTTGAAATCAAACAAAACAAAGAGATTATGGTGAAAGCGACAGAGCTTTATGCCATATTCTTAGAATATGCTTCATCTAATAATTGGCTAAGCATTCATCAGCTTGCTAAGTTTCCCGAATTGCAGGAGAAGACATGGCTATCAAAAAAATGGATAGAAGCAGAAGTTACACACATCATACAAAAAAAAATACAAACAATACCCATCGTCGATACTGAAGATGGAAATAGATTAGCAATTGAAGGGGAAAACCTTCAGATTTATTTTCCGTGGTCTAAAGATTCAACTGTAAGAGAAGAGATTTGGGATTTAGCGAATTTTTGGAATCCTAATCTCTTACCTAAAAAGTCAGATATCCATTGTTGGTCTCAAATAGAATGGTTACGCCGTTATAAACTTACTACTGATACGTTTACTGAAGCTATTCACAAGCAGGCTGAACTATCTAAACTAGATAAAATCTTTAAAGGTAAAATAAGTGCACTAAATTGGTTGAATACTTACTATAAGTTATTAAGCAAGAGTGAAGCATCTCTCCACAAAATTCTTATGGATGAATATGCTGTTATACCTAACCAAAACGGGGTTTTCAAAAAGAGATCTGAACTATTGCAGGATATTGATATTGATGAAGAAATTAAAAATGTAATGCACATTTTAGATGTAAATATTCGAGACTATTTGTTACACAAAGAAGTAACAACCGAAAAAATCACTTACCTTCCTAAGATGCAATCAGATGTTATTGAACAAATGAATAAAATTTTAAGAGAAGGTAATGAAACCAAAATAAGTAAAGCAAATGATTATCTGGTTACTTTGTTTTCCTCAGATGAAAGTTTCCCGTTAAAACGTTTAACAATCTATAATTTATGTATGACTATTTGGCCTGATGATATTCAGGAGAAGAAGAGTATCGTTAATTGGTCTGAGGAGGTCTGGGATGAAACTGATCGTAAACAAATGCGGTGGATAGCCTCAAAAATTGCTGAACAAATGAACATCGAAGCCTTTACTAGGAAGTTTAACTTTAGTGATAGATTCGAATCCATTAAATGGCTAGATAATTTTATAGAATTCCTGAATAAGAATGGATTTGAAAATATAATTAATTCATCCAAGACAGCAATATTCCCAAATCAAAACGGTGTTTTCTTAACTAAAGAAGAACTGTTTCTTGATAATGGAGAAATCGAAGAAGTACTGAAAGATATATTAGCTACCCTGGGACATGATGTTCGAGATGAATTACTTGATGCCAATATTTTTTTAGATTTGCCTGGAAGCAGAACGAGAAATCAAGAATATGTTGCAGAAGAAATCCTAAAATTAATAGAACCACGAATTTCTGAATACCCAAAGTCGGAAGATACAAAGTCATTGCTCAATAACCTTCAAATTTGGTTTAGACACAATAAAGATAAGGCAGAATTATTATTTGGAGATCTATACAAAAACAAATATAGGCTTTACGATGATGAAACACTCTCAGAGAACATGCAACAGGTAGAAAACTATAAAGGAATTATGAAGGAATTTGGTATTAGCGATCTTCAAGAATTAAGGCAAAGACTAATACAAAAAGAAACCCTAGAAATCTATCAACAGCGGGAGGAGATAACTCAAGAAACATTAGCGAGCCTTGGAGTAACTTCTCTTGAAGAATTAGAAGAGGCTCTGAAGGACAACAACTTTGCTGCAAAATTTATTCATACTTCTACACCTACCGTGGAAATGTTCAAATATGCACAAAGTTTAATAGGCAGGGCGAAGACTAGAGTAATTGAGCATCTCAAGAATAATTCAAACTACGATTGTACTGAGATCGAAGAGCTGGCCGGAACAGTTTTAGGTGGGATCAAAAAACAAGGGCTTGATATACATGTAGTAGTAAGACCTTCAGATAATGGAGAAGTTATAGTTTATTACCGTTCCGAAAAAGACACTTTAGACTACGCCAACGCAGAATTATGGATCGACAATGGGGAAGATGAACCAAGACATTTAACGTTTGGGAAAATCCTCAAAAAAACCGGGATCAACAGAATACCCGTTTAAATCTTAAGATAACTTTTCTATAAAAGAGAGATAGGATTCTAGAAAAGGGACCTATCTCTTTTTTTACGTCACAAGTGTATGCATACCATTAGTTTCTATCATATCATAGTGAATGAGGGAATAGAGATGAATATATCTGACGAAGTTACCCATTTAATTGGATCCTTAGAATCGGAAAAACTAGAATATAAGGCAGTCTTACCTCCTTCAAGAAGTATCGCTCAGTTGATTAGCGGTTTTGCTAATACAAATGGAGGCTTTATAATTTTAGGAGTAGCAGAGAATCGTCCTGGCGATATTGAGATAGTTGGTTTAAGCGAGGATTTTCATGTTAACAGTATAGTACATAAAGCTATAGATCTTCTTTCACCGTCACCTCAAGTACACTATCAATACGTTATATATAGAGGAAAAACAATTTACGCAATTAAGATCGAGCACTCCACAGTTCCTATTAGTATAGAAAATAAAATTTATATAAGAAATAGCGATGGATTTAATATAATTAGCAATCAAGTTGAAGTTCAATTTAAAGCAAACGGGTATATGCGAATTAAAGAGATAGCTGCCCAATTAGAAAGCTATAATGAAAGAGCGACGAATGCGAAGAGTCGCTATATTGAACATTATCAAAGTTTATTAAAACTTTTCGATGACTTAAGTGAAACGTTATATCCTCATGGAGCAGAAAATTCAACTGACAAACGAGAAGGGAAAGTACTATTACGAATACTATTTTCTTCATTCGTTGACAATTTTGAAGTGTATTTGTCTGATTTACTTTATGAGATTTTCCTTGCAAAGCCTGATGTCTTAAAGTCTAAAGAGCAGGTTACTGTAGAAGAGGTTCTGAAATGTTCTGATATTCAAGAATTTGTTGAATACTTAGCTAAGAAAAAAATAGGTAAACTCCAAAAGGGAAGTGTAAAAGGATTCATTGCTGATAATAAGCAAATAAGCCAGTTAAATGTTATAGATAAAGAGTCTCAGGAAGAAATCGAAAAAGTGCTACAGATAAGGCACCTATACTCGCATAGAAATGGTATAGTAGATGAAAAGTTTCTCCAATATTTTGTTGGGCAGTTCATACTAAACGAAGAACATTCTATGTCTGCTTCAGAGATTTGTGATATACTTTGTTACCTAGCTGCAATCGTTGAAAAAATCGACTTAGCTGCAATGGAACGCTATAGACTGGCGTAAGAAGGTATGCACTAAAGCGGATAGCTTCTTGTCGCCGCTAACTGTATTTAAACTAGCCAAATTACCTTAATAATCTTGTGCGTTAGCCATCAAAAGTCTGAAGCCGAAAATGATACCATGATTGACAGGGGCCTTTACGGGCTTGATAGGTTAAAAGCCTCTGCGACGTCTGCCACTTCGTTATTTTGCAGTAAATCATATCCGTCCATACATGAAAGCCTTGTTTACCTCGCTAAAATTCTAGAAGGAAGATCATGTTAATTTTTGAAGGAATTTCTGATGATTAAACTCCACGCTCACTTCTACTACTCTATGAAAGATGAGCGGTAGACAAGTCCTAACTAAGTTATCAAGGACTTTCTTATAATCTATTCCTAACGCACTCGGGCTGTATTCGTTAAAATAAGTTGATCCATAAAATGGACTCTTACACTATCATTGAACTGTGCCCCGTATGATAGACACTTTGAAAAAAGTGCCCATCTTACGGTTTTTTGTGTTTTAATCAAACTTTTGAAATGAATGTAGGCTGGTTTTCAGCTTGAAATCATAGGGTCTACGACGCCTATGAGGTGTTTGCATCTTTGTAAAACGTATATGCCTCCCTAGGTGAAGCAGGTTTGCTGACGGAGCGTAGGGAGAAAGGTTCTTCAGGAAGTCCCTCTGAAGGTGAACGATCTGCGAAGGATATACTCAGACGTGCGGCAATGCGTATTAGGCTACTTTAGGCCAATTACGAACTTCTAAAAAAGCAAGAAGCGCTTGAAAGATACAACAATAGGTTTCACTTTCAGCTTAATAAACAATGTTTGGGAATTATGGATAAACGGATAAAATCCATGTCTGGCTACTTTATTGGAGTCATTAATGTATTTCTAAACGCGGCTTAAAGACACTATTGAATTAAAATGAAAATAATTACATATATTACCATTACTGAGATTACATTATTATAGACTCTAGAATTTACCTCCTATAAAAGCGTAATACCTATCAGTATGAGGGGGAACACCCCTTAATTGACAGGTATAACTCAACTTGTATTCATTCTGTTATAAGTGCATCATGAATCCAACTACCCAATAATCACCCTAACACGAATGCAATTTCACACCTCTAAGTCTCTCTCCTCAAAAGGTATCAAGAGCGAATATTTGCCCTCAATCACATCATGCATGATAATGTCAATTTCCCCAACCAAGGACACGTATTCTACCAACTTATTAATTAAGTGAAGTAAACTGATAATGTCATCGCGTGAAAAAGCACAGTGAGTATAATCGTAGGAATTAAATTTCATCCAGACATTCTTAATGATGTCATAACCTGCAATATTGATGCGTTGAACTTCAAGTGGGCATGGAATCTCTATTTTTATAGTTCCGTCAGAAATAATAACTGTTTCATTCTCTTCATCAAAAATCTGATCAGTAAGTTTCAATTTAAAATTTTCTGGTATCTCTGCTTGGATAGCTTCAACATCAAACCTCATTCGGTTTTCTGGGATGTAATCTCGCTTCTCGAGTTCTGCCACTCTGCGTCCAAGCGCACTTAGTTGACCAAATACTTCAGCATTATTTACAATTGGAATTCGTGGCCGTAAATCAGCGCGGTTTACCGTAAACAATGCTCCTTCGAATTCATCTAAGTATACTTGAGAACAAAGAATAGCAAATGTATAGAACACTACCTCAGTTGCCACAACATTAGTTGTGACTCCTAATAGTTTTGATAAGCTAGCACACAGTTCAGCATGAATATTGTTGCCAATAACAGTATTCCTAGTACCGTTTACAGGATACTGATTAAGGTATATGTAAGAATTCCCTCTTCGGCATAAATCATTATCAGGATAATACCAACAAAATGAGGCAAATTGCTTTAACATATCTTTTTGGTCTTTAGGAGAATGAGAAAGTGCAAAACCGATAGTTCCCTTAGTATTAAACGCCGCGCTGATTTCGGGCCGTCTTCGTGTTCCACCGCCTCCAATTCGACTAAATCGATGTAATAGGTCCTGCCAAAGGAAAGCTTTCGTAGGTAAAAATGGCCTAAAAGCATAATCGACAATGTTCGCATCAAGCAACGCATCGACGGCTCTCGTGTTTCCATATTCATTCAATTGATCAGCAAAGTAGGTTGTCTCCACGGCTTTTGGTGGCTTGTCTTGATCTGCCATCCATTCTTCCGCAGCTGTAACCCCACGTTGCATAATTTCTTTGCTCCGCCGTTTAAGCATAGGTGCTTTCAAGTGCGTGAAGATACTCGTTGGAGCCAATTTTATACCGGAACAATGTTGCTGAAAAATCGCAATTTCATCTGCCTCGGCGCTTACCGGCCAATATGATGAATAAAGTTCTTCATTAAATGGTATCGATGGACTAAGACCATAATTAGCCTCGTCGATGGCATGTTCAGTAAACATCTCAATTACATCTTCTGCACTCTGCTCAAGCAATTCTGTTTTTTCTTTTTTTGCAAAGCGCGACAGATCAAAATACATGTATTTCGTCATTCCAACGGCTTCTCCGTAACGCCGTGTTGCAAAAAGTATCGCTCGTCCTTGTTGGGTATTAAACAAGCTGTCGGATCGAATACCGGCCCGTGCGTCGGCATCTACTGATACTACCCACACACTGGAAAAATGCTCGATAATGAACTTTCTTGCAAATTTATACGAATCGACTTCTAGAAAACTAGATGGCACGATTAATGCCAAAACTGAATGATTTTGAGACGAATCTAATTTCTCACACGCCCAACGTAAAAACTGTAAATAAGGGTTGTTAATTTGTTTTTGTGTATTCTGGCGACTACGCCGGTTCTGTACTGGTGGTCTAAAATCGTCCATGAGATTCAAGATTACTGAAAAATCATTACCTGCGTTGATCTTCGATGAATCAGAGGACGGTGGATTTCCAATAATAAGTGTTATCGGTCTTGAAGCAATTTCATATGCTCTATTTAGCTCATACCCTTCAACAGTTTCGGTATTTACAGGAATACCAAAAAGAGAGTTGCTTAAGGTGTTGGCAAGTAATAACTCATTTTGGATACTCGCTTTATTATTTTCTATGTTGAGCGTCGCCATTCTATAATTTGCAAGCATATATGGCGCTGGTAATATTTCAATACCGCACAACAAGTACGCTCCTTTTTGATTATCGTTCCTTCTTATACTCTCGAGAAAAGATCCTGTTCCACAACACGGGTCAATAATTATGTTCCCGTCTGAAAAGATACTATGTCCATCAAAAGTACGTCTTACAATCATATCTGTTAACCTGACTATAAAGTCAGATAGTTCAATAGGAGTATAGAAAGCACCATAATCAAAACGAGAACGCGCATCGAATTTAGATAGAAAGAGTTCAAACAGTTTATGGTAATCAGGACGCTGACGTTGTTGTTCAGTCATGTGAACGAACGATAAGAACCTTATACACTCATCAGTCCATGTTAGGATAAAACTACTATCGTTTCCAGAATCATTTATATAGTGAATAATAGTAAGAAACGGGCGAAGTGCCTGCCCTTCAACGATTTCTCGTGATAGGTACTCTCTAATTTTCCTTTCCTTTTCTACAGCCGAATCAGCATCAGTACATTCAACTCGATGTGCAAATAAAATCGTGAACATAATAACTTGCGCAGCAAAATCCGCAAATATACCATCGTCACGCATATTCTGATCGTTATGGTTATAAACCAGTTGCTTCAATCCATCCAATAAAATGATTGAGTTTCTTTCTTCATCATCCATTGCCTCGTCTAACTGAATTCCCGAAAATCGAAGTATTTCATCAGACAAATTACGTGTTCTAAGCGCTACTTGCTCAACTAATGTTCCTTCGTCATAATATTGAGGCGATGGTTCTGAAAAAAACGAACGCATCATGTGCTCAAACTGTGGATTTGGATTAAGTCGAGACCAATCGGGACGATCCATAGCTTCCTTACTAATTATTGAAACAACTTGTGGCCTCATACCATCAGTAAATGAGTAAAAAAAATCAATACCATCGGTAATTATTAACTTATGGCCTAATGAGAGATAACGATTGAATTGTTCTTCGTACGGAGTAATATCAAAAGCATTCTGGCTCAAGCCTTTTGCTTCAATATATCCGTATACGCCCAACGTATTCCTGTCATGCATACGCCAATCAGGTCTACCCATACGAGCCTGATTCTTAGGTTCGAGTACAACTACGATATTCGGATTCCCGTTAAGCTCTGCAGCCAATTCTCTAAACATAGAATCCAAAGGAGGTCTGAATGAAAGCTCCGCAGTGTGTTGGTTTCCTGTAATAGCGTCTCGATAATCCTGTTGAAGGCTTGTCAAATATCTTTTAATGATGGCTTGATACGACAAAGTCTCTCACTTCTTTTCTATGGTAATATTCGATTATGCTTTTACCAATAATTTTTGCCAACTTAGGAGGAACTGCATTCCCTATCTGACGGGCAATCTCGACTTTGGAACCGGAAAAGATAAAATCGACTGGAAAAGTTTGTAACAAAGCTCCTTCGCAAAGCGATATGCTCCTTAATTGTTCTGGATGTCCGAACATTCCACGCGTAAAACTATCAAAACGTGCTGTAATTGTAGGAGCCACGTCATCCCACAACATTCTACCATAAACATTTCGATGACCAATAATTGAGCTGTCTATCCGATGACAATCAGCTAGTAACTCGTCCGGAAGATGATCGCGCCCCTGACCTTGTTTGAGCACCATGAGGCGTTTAATATTTTTATCGGATAGTCGATCTCTCCTGTGCAGAGGATACTCTGAATGAGGAGTTCCATCCTGGGGAGGCTCAGGAAGGAACTCTATTGTCTCTCGTACTGTATGCCGTTCGCCTGTTGGTTTTGGAAAAGTATATTCCGTTCCAATATCTTTTCTTTCTCCGACCAATATAATGCGCTTCCTACGCTGCGGAATGCCATAGTCTTCTGCATTTATGAGTTGCTTGTGCACAATATATCCGATATTTTCCATATCACTTATCAATTTTGATAGGATTGTATTACCGCGTTTACCTTGTATGCCTGATACATTCTCCATTACAAAAAACATTGGTCTAACCTCGTCAATAAGACTTCCGTATTCAAGAACGAGATCATTCCTATTGTCATTATCTTCACCGATACGCTGTACTGAAAACCCTTGACATGGTGGCCCACCAGCAAGTAAGAATAGTTCTCCTTGCTTTAAGCCTATATCATTTAGTAAGCGTCCTCCAAGCATATTTCTTATGTCTTCACACATAGCTGGGTGGGAAAAGTACTTTTTATTTTTATCGATTGTCTCAATACATTTCGGTTCAATGTCAAAACTAAGAAGCACTTCTAAACCAGCCTCTTGAAGACCTAATGACAAGCCCCCCGCACCTGAAAAGCTGTCAACACAAGTTAACCGCATTTTTTAGCCTCCTTGTGCTTTTTATACCTGCAATAACACTCGAGTACGAATTACTTACGGGCAAATCTACAGTTTGGATACCCGCGCTTAATTGAGCTTCCGTTGGTTCGCAAGAAAGAAGTTCGATCAATATGCTTGACGCAATACCACAAGAAAGCAAAGGTGGTACTGCTTCTCCAATTTGACGGTAAATGTCATCGAATTTTCCTTCAAATAAAAAACCGTCCGGGAAGCTTTGTAATCTAGCTGCCTCTCTTGCAGTTAGTCCTCTATCTTGTACAGGATGCGTAAATCGCCCACTCGCTGGATTTCGAGCATAATGAGTTATTGTAATTGAAGGTTTGTCCCACCTAAGTCTTCCGTAAACATCCGAAAATCCTTTCACACGTGTTAAGCACTCAGGGCCAATTCCTTCAGGTAATTTCCCACCGTCATGAGGGACTTGCCTAATTACTTCGAGAGTACTGGCCTTGTGAGCCACTGCCTTATGCATCCAATCTTCTGCTGAGGCTTTACCCGCTTCCACCGGACTTAAGGATGCTATAGCATCTCGCACGGTTCTATATGAGTCCGGTGCATAGATGCCCGCAGGCAATAGGAATTCCTTTTTCATACCAATAATAATCGAACGAAAGCGTTCCTGTGGAACTCCGAATTCTGCCGCATTGTAAATATGTTGCTTTACAGTATAGCCTGCGTCAAAAAAAGCTGCTCTTGCCTTGCTAAAGTATTTCCAGTACTTGTTAGACAAAAATTCAGGAACGTTCTCCATGATAAATACATCGGGATTCACTTCTGAAACAATACGAGAAAATGCAATAACTAGGTTGTTCCTATTATCATCTTCTTCATCCCATCGTGTTTTCCTATGAGAAGAAAAGCCTTGGCATGGGGCACACCCAATCAATATCGTTGGGAGTTTAGGGTCAAAATTTATACTCTCTAGAAAGCTTTGAATGCTTTCACTACTACGAGATATCTTTAAAATATCTTTATTAATTAATGGAGTACCATAATTTTTACTGTAAGAAGCTGCTGATATAGAATTAATGTCGCATCCTCCCAGGAAGCGAAAAACTGGAGAAATGCGATTTATTGCCGCAAAGCCGAGTGAAGTCCCCCCAGCACCACTAAAAAAGTCGAGCACTTGAATAGGGTTTGATTTCGATGCTCCCATCTTTATAGGTTCAAACGAACTCAGAGCTTCTTCGCTCGCAGCGAATAGTGCGGACCTATAGTTTCTATAATCATTTGAACCAAAGTCCATTGAAGTAACGGATCTCAGAAAGTCCTGTAAACGTTTCATACCAACACCTCCAAAAACTCATTTCTAATTATACTATAACTAAGATAAACAATGCAGCGTTGATCTCATACAGCTTGCAGTTTATATATACAAATAGCTAGTTTTACTCGTAATTATAACACAAAATTCAGTATAAGAACAAATGTTCCTATTTCCCAGTTAGTTAAGTCACATCTACTTTTTCAGAACGTCTAATTCAGAAAACGAGTTGTCATCGTAAAAATCCCCATTTGATATTTATTGTTATCTTCACTTGTAGACGTGTTGTCTACAAATGAAATAAAAATTAGAAATCAGAAATGCTGATGTCTACAAACCGTCTACAATTTCTGCTCACAGAAAAACCCAGCCCTCATGCGGACTGGGTTTTCATGGTGGAGGCGAGGGGATTTGAACCCCTGTCCGAAGATCACGCCACACGGCTTTCTACGGGTGTAGTCACGAATTTGATGTCACCTGAGCAGACGCTTCGTAACCAGCTTCCGTTCAGGTCAGCCTGATTGTCTTCTTCAGCACACCCCAGGCGGAGATGTGACAGCGTATCCCACTAAAGTTGGGCCCTCATCCCGGTACATGGGCGATACAGAGCGAGAGCACGTGTGCAGGTTATTAAGCTGCTACAGCGTAGTTTGTTTGTTGTTTGCCGTTTAATAGGCTTTAGCGTTGATGAAGCAGACGACTCCCTGCTACCCGCTGGCTCGCGCTCGTCCAATCCCCGTCGAATCCATAAACGCCCCCGATGCGGCATAAACGTCACCCTGCCAGCCACTTCGCATCAAGCGAATAACTAGACAGCCAACGATTAGCACAGATCACTGGGACTCCAGGATTAACGATGAGGCGACTACTACGAGTCGTTCATCCAGAACTTCATGTCTTGCGACTTGCCAGTCTTGCTCGTTGCTACAAACTTAGTATACCACGCATCCATACAGAATGCTCGGAATTGTTGCTGGCAACGCTGGTCTTAACAACCATGTAAAGCTGTTCCTCGGCTTAACGAGCCACCTTCTGCTTCTCCCTAAGCGCACGCTGAATGTCGCGCTGCGCATCGCGTTTGGCTGCGGTGTCGCGTTTGTCGAACTGCTTCTTGCCTTTGCCCAAGCCGATTAGCAGTTTGGCATAACCGTTCCGAACATAGATCTTGAGCGGCACGATCGCGTAACCGTCGCGTTTGACCAAACCCAGCAGCTTATGAATCTGCTCCTTGTGCAGCAGCAGCTTGCGAGCCCGAGTAGGATCAGTCGGATTATGCATATTGCCTTGCTCGAACGGACTGATATGCATATTGTGGATGAACATCTCGCCGTCGCGGATCGTCGCGAATGCATCTCCGATATTCGCCCTGCCGTTCCGGAGCGACTTGATCTCCGTGCCCATCAGCACCATGCCCGCTTCGAAAGTCTCCTCGATGAAGTAGTCATGGGATGCCTTCTTGTTCTGGGCAAGCACCTTGCCGTCGTTTTTCTTAGCGCCCATGCCATTCACCTCGTTTTCGGTCAGCATCTCCAGCCATAGGCTTGCTGGTGTTTTTCATTGTAACAACTTTGTATAGGGAAATCAAGGATACTGCGTAGTACCATTCAGCTTAAAAGATCTTCTACCGATGACGCCCTGCATAAGTCCCATAAAAACCAACCAAAAACGAGAAAGACCGTCCTCAACCGGATGGTCAAGGACGGTCTCATCGGAATTAAGCTATTACAGCTTAACTACGTTTTCAGCTTGAGGACCGCGGTTGCCTTCAACTACGTTGAACTCAACGCGTTGGCCTTCTTCAAGAGTTTTGAAGCCTTCGCCAACGATTGCGGAGAAGTGTACGAAAACGTCGTTTCCGCCTTCAACTTCGATGAAGCCGAAACCTTTCTCAGCGTTGAACCATTTAACTGTACCTTGTTGCATGTGGAATTACCTCCAAAAAGTGTATTAATATGCGCCTGTTTCGTTATTAAACAAAAAATTCACACATTGGAAAGGGTTTCATGACTCTAATGACACCCTTTTCAATATGTGAATTCAGGTTCATATCATCGATTCGATTGCCTTTAGTTTATAATACCCGCCGCCAAAAAGCAAGCGACAAGTCTAAATATATTTTCCCAGTTCATCCAGCCGACAGCGCGCTCCGGCATCACGGGCACTACGCCCCTCCAACACCGCGTAATTGCCCGTAATACTGAGCATTACCGTCTTATTATATCCTCTGCTTCCTTATCTTATACTGGACTATTTGCGATTTTTGCGAACGAATGCAGCTGTCGCGTTGCCGCCGCTTTTCTTCTTCCGCTTGCTCTTTACCGGACTGCCTGCGCTCGGGGCAGCCTCGCCGCCATTCCCGCCAGCCTTCCCGGCGTTGAAAACGCCGCTCGTCGACGTATTCTTGCGACGACCGCCGCCTCCGCCGCTCGGACCGCGGCCGTTGCCTGCTCTGCCCTTGCCGCCTCCCGGCTTGCCACGACCACCGCCGCCGCCTCGTTGGCGGCTGTTGCTATAAAAGAAGCCGTCGTCGTCGCCACCATGCCCGCCGTCGCCTCCGTCATCCCGGCCGCTGCGACGCTCAGGCAGTTCGCCCGACGGAATCGGCATTCCCCACATGTCCTTGCGGTTCTTGCCGCCAGCTGACAAGTTGATGCCGCCGCCTTCGGCGCCCTGCTCTCTCGAGGCTCTCGAGCCGCGTCCTTCGCGAGCTCCCTCCCGCGCATCGGAAGCGCCGCCCGCACCCTCGCGGGTGCCCGCTCCGTCCTCGCCTTCGCGGTATTCCATCCAACGGTTCTCCGCGTCGAATGCTCCGCCGCCGTTCACCCAAGGATTGGCTCCGCCCGATCCGCCTTGATCCGAACTGAAACCGGAACCGCCACGCCCGCGTTTGCCGCGCGCTTCTTGCCCCGCTCCGGCACCGTTCGCAGCGCCGCCACCGCGTCCTCTGCCTTGTGCGTTCTGCCATGTCCCCGAGCCAGCACCTACATCACGGCCTCTGCCGCCCTGCGTCGCTCCTCCCGGACCACGTCCGCCTGCTCCATTGCCACCGCGGCCTCGACCGCCTACAGCACCGGCGCGTTCGCCATTCCCGGCTCCTCGGCCAGCGCCTCCGCGCCCGCTATCGCCGCGGCCGCCGCCGGCACCGCGTCCGCCACCGCGCCCATCATCGCTTCGCTTGCCGAAGCCGCCGCGTTTACCCCCACGTCCGCCTCCTGCGCCGAAGCCAGCGTCGGCTACGCCCTTGTAGCTGCCCCGGGGTTTCATGTCGACGAGCTCGAAGTCGATGTTGTACTCATCCATATCCACGCGAGACACGCGGATCTTCACTTCATCTCCGATTCGGTATACTCGGGAGGTGCGTTCGCCGATCAGTACCATATGAAGCTCGTGGAAGTGGTAGTAGTCGTCAGACATATCGCTCAGCCTGATCAGACCCTCTACCGTGTTCTCCAGCTCGATGAACATGCCGAAGCTTGTCACGCTGCTGATAATTCCGTCGAACTCCTCGCCGACCTTATCCAGCATGTACTCGCACTTTTTCAGCCGGTCCGTGTCCCTCTCCGCATCTACGGCGAGACGTTCCCGCTCCGAGGAATGCTGCGCGATGTCCGGCATACGCGCCGTCAGCGCCTCATGCCGCGCCTCCGTCAGCGCCCCGCCGCCTTCGAGCACCTCGCGAATGATGCGATGGATGACCAGATCGGGATAACGTCTGATCGGCGACGTAAAGTGCGAATAAAACTCCGCGGCCAGACCGAAGTGGCCCAGACTCTCCGGATCGTATTTCGCCTGCTTCATGGAGCGCAGCATCATCGTCGAGATAACCGTCGCTTCCTTCGTCCCCTGAATCTCCTCAAGCAGCGTCTGCAAGGCGCGAGGATGAACGGAGTTGCCCTTGCCGCCCTTGACGACGTAACCGAAGTTCGCCGCGAACTGCATGAACGTCATCAGCTTATCCTGGTCGGGATCCTCGTGGATCCGGTACAGGAACGGCACGCGCAGCCAGTGGAAATGCTCCGACACCGTCTCGTTCGCGACGAGCATGAACTCCTCGATGATTTGCTCCGCAACGGAGCGTTCGCGCTTGACGATGTCGATTGCCTTGCCGTTCTCGTCCACGAGAACCTTCGACTCCACGAAGTCGAAATCGATCGCGCCGCGCTTCATGCGCTTGGACCGCAGCCGCATCGCGAGCTGTTCCATCAGAGCGAACATGTCGAGCAATCCGGCATAACGCTCCTTCAGCTCTGTCTCCGGCTCTTCTTCGCTAGCCGTCAGCAACCTTCGCACATTGGAATACGTCATCCGCTCCGTCGTCCGAATGACGCTCGTAAACACATCGTGACTCACGCGCTTCAACGTCTTTGCGTCAAATTCCATATGGCAAGACAACGTCAGCCGGTCTACCTGCGGGTTCAACGAGCAGATGCCATTGGACAGCCTGTGCGGCAGCATCGGAATCACGCGGTCCACGAGGTACACGCTGGTGCCTCTGCGGAACGCTTCCTGATCCAGCGCAGACTTCTCCCGCACATAGTAACCGACATCGGCAATATGGACGCCCAGCAGGTAGTTGCCATTCTCAAGCACCTTTACATGTACGGCGTCGTCAAGATCCTTGGCATCTTCGCCGTCGATCGTGACGATGACTTCGTCGCGCAGGTCCCTGCGCCCCTGATCGCGAATCTCTTCCTCTGTAATCTTATCCGGAGCCGCTTCGGCCTCCGCCATTACATCATCCGGAAAACCTTCCGGCAGCTGGTGCTTGCGAATGATCGACAAGATGTCGACGCCGGGATCGTTTTTGTGTCCCAAAATTTCGACGATCTCGCCCTCAGCCGCCGAGCGCCCTTCCGGATACGAGATGATGCGTACGACGACCTTCTGTCCCGTGACCGCGCCCTTGAATTCACCCTTCGCGATAAAAATATCCCGGTTAATCCGTTTGTCGTCCGGGATAACGAAGGCATATACCTCGTGGTTCTCGAACGTGCCCACAACCTGCGTGACAGCACGCTGCACGATGCGAGCAACCTCGCCTTCCATGCGGCCGCCGCCCTCGCTTTTTGCCGTAATGCGGACGAGGACGATGTCTCCGTTCATGGCGCTTTTCAGATCATTGGCGTGAATGTATACGTCGGGATGATCCTTCTCGTCCGCGATCAGGAAAGCAAAGCCCTTGGCATGAGCCTGAATCTTGCCTCGAAGCAGGTTCATCCGCTCCGGCACCCCGTAACGCTCGGTACGCGTCCGGAGCACCTTGCCCTCTTCCTCCAATTTATTGAGCAGCTTCAGGAATTCCTTGAATTCCGCCGCTCCCTCTATGCCGAAGTGCGCCTCCAGCTCTTGGTACGTCATCGGCTTGTAAGCCGTCTCTCTCATAAAATCAAGCAGTTCCTGCTCGCGTTCCACCATGGATGGCCTTCCCCTCGTGAACCGCCGCTTCTCGCCAGACTAGCAGGTCGCTAACTGCGCATACGGCCGGTTGATAGATAAGTCATATACCATGTAGTATACACGAAATAGGAGCCAATCAATCTTTCATGCAGAATATTTTGCCAAGCGGCGCCTTTGTCATGTCAGTTGCGACCTATTGCAGTTGCGCTAGCAGCCTGCCCCGGATATCGCCAAGCGTATGCTCCCGCACCAGCTCCCCGTCCACGAATACATCCTCCAGCAGATCGACCTCCGGGAACGCCTCGTATTGCTCTCTGCTGAGGTTATCCACATAGGTTATGACGCCTTCTTTTTCAACGACGCGTACAAGCCCCGTTTGCGACTTTTTCATCTTGTTGCTGTCCGTTTTTGGATCTTTGAAAATAAGTCTCTCCTCGCCGTTTACCACCGTAAACGTCGACTTCAGCGCGAAGCCGAACGTATCCCGCGTATTATACTGGTACGTGAACGAGCCGATGCCGTAGACCATGTTGGTCGACGCGAACCCTTTGGCCGCCAGCTTCTCGCAGATCTCCCTGCAACGGTCGATGGTGATGGCGTCGCCGTAGATGGCGCCGATGTGGCTGTCGAGCTGCTTGTAGCCCTTCTCCGTAACCGTGCCTCCGAAAATTTCCCACAGCAGCTCGATTACGCCCTTACGCTCGAACTCGTCTTCGCCATCCGGGTCGCCGCAAAGGATAAGCACGGGATCGCCGCTGTCCGGACGAATGACGACTTTGCCGTCGCGGCTAAGAATATCTTCTTTTAGCCCCCGAATGACGACGTCGATGACGCTCCACAGATCCCATGTGTCCGATACGATCGACACGAAGCCATTCGGGTACACTTCCTTGATCAGATAGCGGTACGATGCCATCTCGTCGCGGCCGTGCGCGCACATGACGCTGTGCTCCGTTGCCGGAATCGATGTGCCGACCAGCTCCGCCTCGATATTCGCGCCGTAATAATTTTCCAGGTAAAGAATCGCGGGGATGGTGTCCGTTCCCGTGAACGACAGCAGGTGGCCCGCCCCGCTGCCCATCGCCGCCTCAAGCGAGCCCATGCCTCGCATCGAGAAGTCATGCCCCTGGAAAGGGACGAACGACGTATCGCCATTCGTGCGGAGCGCGTATTCCTCCAGGATTTGACGATATTCGAACGCAAGCGTCGCGCTGTTGGCAGGCATCCACAGCTGGCACGACATCAGCGTCTCCAGGTAGTTCGTCAGCCAGAAGAACTCCGGCTTCGTATTCTCGATCGTCAGCATCGGCACCTTGATCGGCACCGGCGTGCCTTCCTTCACCGTTTTGATCCGGATCGGCAGGTATCCCAGATCGTGAAGCTCCGCGATGTGGCTGGCATCCGGATCCGCGATACCCAGCGCGTGGCGGATCACCCGGGCGTACTCCTCGACAACCGCCGTTTTGGGCCGCCCGAAGAAATGTTCGTCGAAGTAAGCGATCAGATATTCCTTAATAAAAGCTTGGAAACCGAACGCGATTACATGCTCCACGTCCGCGAGGCGGCTCGTTCTCGCCGTCCAGGTCGAGTAGACGAGCTCCGTTCCCTTCGGATATTGGTTTTTGTGGCTTACCTTATAGAAGTCGCACAACAGCGTTGCCGGGTATACGAATTTGTCAGTCATGATAAAATCCCTCCGATTTCAGTTATACGAATACGTTCCGTTCCTTGCGCCGCGTCCAGAATCGTGTCGGTCGTGAACACCTTGTCGACGAGCCCGCTCCCCAGCATATCCCCTTTGAAAACAGCATCTTCGCAATGGCCGACCAGCAAGTAAACTTCCGAGGCCCCGGCCTCTCTTAACCGCTCCGCGCTCCGGAGGAACGTGCCCCCGTAGGAGCACAGATCGTCGACGATAATGGCTTTAAACTCCGTTGTGTCGATGTCTCCCACAAGCTCCAGACTGCGAATTTCGCCGGTGTCGAAGTCCCGCGACTTAAAGCCCACCAATTGCTTGAAGCCCTTCACCTTGCCGTAACGTTTCTGCGCCCCCGCATCGGGGAAAAACAAGAAGTCTCGCGAAGCGTCGAAGCCCGTCTCTTCCATCACCCGTGCCAGCAGCAAGGACGTCGGATATTCTGCCTTGCTCCGGTCTAGCAGCGCGGTCGTTACGTCGGAATGCGGCTCCACCACCGTAATCTCCTCAAAGCCGAGTCCGTTCAGGAAGGACGACGTATGCTTCAGCGTGAAGACGGAGTCTCCTTCCGTCCGATCCATTCTGCTGTAAGGCATATATCGAATGAGCAAGGATACCTTACTCCGCATCTCGTCCAGGTGTTTCTTAACGAACATCAGCTTGATGAGGTCGCCATCGTTCCCGTATTTAAAGTCGAGCAGATTGTTCTCTCTAGCCAATCCTTTGATCTCTCCGCCGTCCACCAGCGTCTCCCCGTTCGGGAACGTCCTGAACGTCAGCTGCACTCCGTTTAACGCGATCATGTAGGTACACCCTCCAACAACTTCTATTTGATATTATCATATTGACTATATCAATAATTGTCAACCATCTCCCTGCAAAATAGGCTAATCGCCTTATCCAAGGTAGTCCGTTTGGGCTAAAGTACAATAAAAACGGCTAGCCGCCTCTTCCTTCCGAGCAGAAAAAAGCACCCTGACGGGCGCTTCTATCGCTCAGATGTGCAAGGCTGTCCTTCTGACGGGCAATGACCATCTAAGCAACTTTTTTCTATATTTCGGCCCTATAACGGCACGGCACCTACAACATTACCTTCTGCCCGAGCTTGGCGCTTCGAACAGCACCGAACACCATGTTCACGCTTTTAATATTGTCCAGGCTATCCGTTTCTGCCGGACGTCCTTCCTCAAGAGCGGCGAACATTTCGTCCAGGCAACCTGGATGACCTTCCGCACCGTGCCACGTATTTTCGCTTTCGATACGAAACTGCTCCCTAATGAAACCGTCGGGCTTGTCCGGGTTTGCCCTTTCGCCGTACGGCATGGATTGGCCGTCCCAGCGCACGCTTCCTTCGCTGCCCGTAATCCGCCAGTCCGCTTCCCAAGATGTGTTCAGGCCCTCCGCGCACCACGACCCCCGATAAGTATACACCGACCCGTCGCTCATCTCGAAGATGCAGACGGCGGATGCGTTGCCTTTGTACCATGAACCCGGAGGGTTGTATTCATGACAGTAGACGGATACGGGATCCGCTCCGCTGATGAACCGGGCTTGGTCGAACGTATGGATGGCCATATCGACGATGAGCGGACTTTCCATGGCATCCCGGAAACCGCCAAAGTGAGCGCCGATAAAGAAGTCCGCATGAAGCGAGCCTACCTGTCCGATGCTGCCCGATCGCAGCACCTCCCGCAACGCCCGAATTTGCTTTAGATAACGGCGATTCTGCATAATGGCGTACCGCTTGCCGGTCGCCTGGCTAAGCTCCACGATCTCCAGCGCGTCTTCGTAAGACTCCGCCATAGGCTTCTCGCCGAACACATCACAGCCAGCGCGCAACGCTGTCGTCACGATCTCCTTATGGCTAGCCGGGATCGTCACGTCGAATACAAGATTCGCCTCCGTCACCGCCAACGCTTCGCCAAGACTCGTAAAGACAGGCACATCCAGCCCCCGCTTCGCCGCCATCGCCTTGGCCGCCTCCTCATAGATATCGACAAAGCCAACAATTTCGGCATTCTCCCGCTGAGCCGCGTAATCCAGCCCCGTACGACGGATTGTAACTCGCTGCTAACCGAGCGTCGTTGCACAGTCGTGGCCAGGCCATTGGAGTCGTTACGAGTGGTATCGTAAGGGCTATTTACCATAGGGGGCGTTATGTTGGATTTCGCAGTGCAGGCGGTTCACGTCATTGAGGTAATGCGTAGTAGTAATAACAACTCAAATATTTGGTTTCAACCTTTGTTTTCCCTCTTTTCTTGAATTCCGGAAGACTCTCGTGCTTTGGATTCTTCGAGAATTCCGAAAAATATTCCTGGGTATAATCTAACTTTACGGTACACGGTCTAGCAAAATGTATAGCGTCATTCATTCTGCAGCGAAGCATTGCAATTCTTGCTCCTCCGTTTGGAAGTTCATCTTTACGTATGATCGCGGCATAGTGGTCAGATTGTAATTTAGGGAAGCCCCAAGAGTATCCATATAAATCCTCTATCCCCAAGTATTCCATAAACGGTTTTGAATCGCCCTGCAAATAAAATTCCATGTTGGCTTCACATAAAATTTCGCCTTGATTGCAATTAGGATGATCACCTTCGATTTGAAACCAATGCGCAATAATCGCACCTGGACGATCGACCGCACAGACCTCTAGCGTTTCATTAGGAATCGTCAAATGACCTCGTCTATAATCGACATATAAGTAACCGGTATTTTCAGGGATTGGACTTAGCTGTTGTTCCCATTGAATATCCGTATATCCAATTAAATCTGTGTTCGTAGGGTTCTCCAGTTCAATTCTAATCGACTTTTTAAACGGCATAGGAATTCTAAAATTATGCGAGTACATGATCTTCGAAAAATATACCGTATCGTAATATTCCGCACTAAATTCAATATCACATAAAAAATCAACAAAAGGGATTTGAATCGATGGCCGTTCTTCATTGTCATACCATACTCTAAAGATGATGTCTTTCATTGCTTTTTCATCTCTTGGCAATACATTGTTTATATCCGTTAACACCCTGCGATCCACTAGCGTTGCATCAAAGCTTACACTTC
>NZ_MXQD01000069.1:0-47297 GCF_002165585.1 Paenibacillus sp. MY03
CTTTATCTGGTTATTCCTCCTACTCCTGTTGATATGAAAGTGAAAGAACACATTGAAGGGCCTGCATGGGCCTAAATTATAATAAGGGAGTGATAAGTATGTCAGATCAAGTTCTTAAAGAACTGATTATTGCAAAAGCTTGGGAAGATGCAGAGTTTAAACAACAATTGATTGCCGATCCAAAAGGCACAATTGCAAGAATCTTCGGGATAGATATTCCTGATGGCATTGATATCGAGACCGTAACTGAATCTTCCAAAAAAGTATATTTAGTGATCCCACCAACACCCTATGATGTTAAGCAAGATGATGTCATCGCAGCCGCAAGATGGATATAATTAACCCACAAAAAACCTTCCTACTTAAGTAGGAAGGTTTTTTGTGGGTTAATAGAATCATTTTTTGTTGGATATAGTAAAATAGGTATAGATAATGTCGAATTATCATGATAGAATAGTCTGGAAATGATATACATATCTGAAAGGGTGACGATATTGAAAAACGAACAGGAACTAAGGGACCAAATTATTCAAAAGGCCTGGGAAGATTCGGAATTCAAGAAACAATTGCTTGCTGATCCTAAATCCGCTATTAAAGATGCATTCGGTATTGATCTACCTTCTAACATCAATATTGAGACACTCGAAGAAACAGACGATACTTATTACGTTGTCATTCCTCAAAACCCAGCTAATAACGATCAACAAGTTGCTGTACCTATGTGGGAATAATGTATACCGAAGACTCCCATGATTATGAGTCCCATATTCATAGGAGTCTTTCATTATGTAAGTGGAAAATACATACTTACCCGCGTACCCTTACCCTTCTCACTTTCATAATTAATTCTTCCATTCATTGCTTCAATAATTCGAAACGTAACCATCAAACCGAGTCCTGTTCCCTTTGATTTTTGAGAATAGAACGGCTCACCCAGTTGCATAATAACCTCCTTCTCCATACCTATTCCATCGTCTTCAATACAAATATGAACTTCTTTGTCTTCCACATTCTCATTTAAGCTTATTTGAATAACACCGTTTTCTTCAGTTGCTTCAATGCTATTCTTAATAATATTCAATAAAGCTTGCTTAAACTTTGAAGAATTCCCTTTCACAAATGCATCGAAAGAACTAACAACTTTTATAGTTACTCCCTGCATCGTAGCTAATGGAATCAGTACAGCTTCAATTTGCTGGAGTTCTTCTCTAATATTTATTACGGTGTTCATTTCAGTACCGGGCTTAGCGAAAGTTAAAAAATCAGTAATAATCTCGGAGGCACGGTCTAATTCATCAATCGCAAGCAACATATAAGTTTTATCTTTATCGCTTAATGTACGTTCACGAAGTAATTGGAGGAATCCTCTAGTAACTTGCAATGGATTTCTTACTTCATGAGCTACTGAAGCAGCGAGTTGACTTATTGTTTCCATTTTCTCTGATCTTTGAAGTTGATTATTGAATAGTTCTAGCTGCTTTGAGTAGGCAATTACTTGCATGTAATTAAATATAGCTCTTCTTACTAGAACAATCATTAATGATGCTAAGAATAAAAACACTCCAATTTTCCAAAGCGAAAATTGATACATTTTCGTAAAGGCGAAATACAAGATTATTTCTGATATACCGATTAATGAAAAAGACCCAAATCCAAATGTAATTATTATTGCTTCTTCGTTTTTCTTTTTGCATAACTGAATTAATACTACTATAAGAGCAATTATACTAATAACAATCGATAGTCCAAATAATGGGGGTAAAATTTTATAGTATACGACTTCAATTACTTGACTTACCAAACTACCAACTTTAAGCATTAAATAAAAAACAGCTAGATAAAAATGCATAATTCTAAATCTTTTTATTAAATTATAAGGACCATTTCCGAATACTTTTTCGAAAAAGTAGAATAATGCCGGTAAAAATAAATTAGATGATAGATCAAAACAATAATAGAATAATTCCCCATATCCATTATAAGTCGAGTGAAAAAAGGGGGGATATGATAGTATCATTATACCTATACATAACATAACCATGCATAATGAGTACCATTCCCTTAAAACAAATCTATTATTAAAAAAAATAATGAATAAACTCAATACGGAAATGAACACTAGAGACGCGCCTAGAACGATGTCTATCAAATCACTCTTAACATTGAGACTTGATAATTTATTAAATTCATCCAAAAGTATCTTTTGTTTCAACCCTAATTGGCTACCCGTTGATTCCAATTTTAGAAATACATTATTATAAGACTCACTTTGAGTAATTGGCACAACTATTTTATTTCTATTAAACGGATAATCCTTAATCAATTCAAATACTATCCGATCATTTATAAATATTTTAACGTCCCTGGAAAAAAGTTTATCCAAATACATTGCCGGCCTCATTTGAGTCAACTCCGGCAAACGAAACTTGATCCAAGCCGAATCAATCCCTTCCGGCACACTTGGATACTCCCCATCGGAATGGACCGTGAACCAACCGTCGTTGTCCGACAATGAACTAACTTCTTCGATTGTGAGCGACTGACCGGGCTGCTCCCAAAGCATCTGCCACTCGGTAATGATTGTTTGTTCTTCGCTCTGCGCCGCAGCAGCGTGGATAGATGGTGATCCCGTGAAGAAAGCTCCAATGAACGAGATCAGCGCAACAAGCGATATTAAACCTTTTTTGACAACTGCCATTCCCTTCACCTCGAGCCATGATATTCATCCCTGTGCGCTTAAAATATTTTTCGACAATCTTCGGCAAAATTTACCTATTATTATTTTCCGCTATGTATCAAGGAAATACAACTACCAATTGGAAACTATTTTTAAAATTTATGAGAAAGTGTGGGTTTCGCGCATAGGAACTGCTACTCATTGAATTATAGTTCCGAAGTCATATAAGATGAAAGCAACGTGAAATAGGAATATATGAACGGAAAGGCGCGATGAAGGTATGAAAATGATCATGGTTGCAGGTGCAGTTATCCGCAATGAGCGTCAGGAGATCTTGTGCGCGCTGCGTTCTTCCCGGATGTCCATGTCGGGACTATGGGAATTCCCTGGCGGCAAGTTGGAGCCTCACGAATCGGCAGAGACATGCCTCATTCGCGAGATCGAGGAGGAGCTTGGTTGTCTCATCGAGGTTGGCTCCAGCATCGAGGATACCCTCTACCAATATCCAGAGATACAGGTACGCTTGCTGACTTATTACGCGACGATCAAGAGCGGCGTTCCCGTCCCAAGAGAGCACGAGAAGCTGATTTGGCTTCCTGCTTCGGAGCTTGATGGGCTGGAGTGGGCGCCTGCCGATCTTCCAACAGTTCAACGACTAATGAAAGGCATGAATGCTAACTAGCGGCTTAGTAACGATGGTATGGCCCATTATCCACAGTCTTGTTATGGACATCATTGCAACTTAGCCGCGTCTATTCACCTTCTTCTCATTTGTGAGGTTCTGAAGGTCATAAGTAGTGAAAAGGGCAAATTCTCCGTTCTAAGAATCTCTTAGCGACTATCGCCTACATAACTCGTTTGCCTACTTTTTAGAGCTATCGGCGTTTTTAACGCCTACTGTAACTCTTTCGCCTACTCCATAGGCGGTACTAACGCCTATGCACGCTAATCAGAGTTACTTTACGGGACATCGGCGTTTTTAACGCCTACAGTCGCTCGTTCGCCTACTTTTTGAAGCCATAGGCGGTACTAACGCCTATGGACTCTCATCAGAGTTACTTAAGGGACATCGGCGTCTTTAACGCCTACAGTCGCTCGTTCGTCTACTTTTTGGGCCATCGGCGGTACTAACGCCTATGGACTCTCATCAGGGTTACTTTCCGGGCCATCGGCGTTTTTAACGCCTACAGTCGCTCGTTCGCCTACTTTTTGGAGCCATAGGCGGTACTAACGCCTATGCACGCTAATCAGAGTTACTTTACGGGATATCGGCGTTTTTAACGCCTACAGTCGCTCGTTCGCCTACTTTTTGAAGCCATAGGCGGTACTAACGCCTATGGACGCTCATCAGAGTTACTTAAGGGACATCGGCGTCTTTAACGCCTACAGTCGCTCGTTCGTCTACTTTTTGGGCCATCGGCGGTACTAACGCCTATGGACTCTCATCAGGGTTACTTTCCGGGCCATCGGCGTTTTTAACGCCTACAGTCGCTCGTTCGCCTACTTTTTGGAGCCATAGGCGGTACTAACGCCTATGGACGCTCATCAGAGTTACTTTACGGGTCATCGGGGTGTTTAACGCCTACAGTCGCTCGTTTGCCTACTTTTAGGAGCCATAGGCGGTACTAACGCCTATGGACGCTCATCAGAGTTAATTTCCGGGCCATCGGCGTTTTACTCCGAAAATCCCGTTAAAATGTGCCAACAATTCGCAACATATTCCATTTTCTCCGCGTCAAGATGGTAACATCCATGTCATTCAGACAGCTTGAAGGGGTCGGCGTCCATACAATCGTCAAAGGAGGATTCGAAAATGAAAAAGAAGGCAACGATAGCAGCGTTTCTCACACTGCTGTTATGTCTGTCGCCATTTACAGGCGGGGCGTTCAAGGAGGAAGTTGTCGCCCAAGGCTCCATCGAAGTCTGGGTGAAGGGCAAGCCATTAGAGCTGGCAACGCCCGCTTATATCCATAGCGGCACAACCCTGGTGCCGCTGCGCGAGATTGCCGAAGCTTTGGGAGCCAAGGTCGAATACGCCGAAGCCGCTGACGGCCCCGGGAAGGTGACCATACAGAGAGAAGGTCGCAGCGCGGCAATCACCATCGGATCGGCAACAATGGCGACAGACGGGAAAAATGTCAAGCTTCCACTTGCTCCGCGGATTGAGAATGCCATAACGATGGTGCCGCTTCGCGCATTGTCAGAAGCGCTGGGCACGGTCGTCGCTTGGGATGGCGCGAAACGGCTCATCACCATTGATGAACCAAAGCAATTGCCAACCGTAGGTACAAGCAAGAAGCTGATGGAACTGCTGCAAGCCTCAATGAAGTCGCAGAACAAGTTAACAATTACGGCGACTGCAGCAGCGGAGACGTCCGCCTCCCTCGGGGGAGCGGATTCCGGCTCTGCAGCTCCTAGTCCGGACGGTTCTCCTCCTTCCGACGATTATTCCACGACGAATGTGCAGGTAGACGGCGTGGACGAGGCGGATTGGGCGAAGACGGATGGCGGCTTCGTCTACCAGATCAGCGGCAGCAGAGTTATCATTAGCGATATTGCCGACGCCTCGAACCCGAAGCTGGTCGCCGTCCTGGAGTACGACGCCAAGGAAGGCTTTCAGCCGCAGGAGTTGTATGTTGACGACAAGCATCTAATCGTAATCGGTCAGCGGAGCATCTCTACCATGACACCGCATGTCATCCAGCCAGAAAACGAAGTGCAGCCTATACCAGCCAATCCCGGTTCGGAATCGGCTGGTGCCGGAAGCAGCGGTTCGTTGCCGAGTGCCGAAACGACTGCCTCCCCTTCTTCCAGTGAATCGGCGGCGCCTGCCATCGCCATTGATGCTGCACCGCCAGTTGGCAAAGGCATCTCTATCCTGCCTTATTTCAACCATCGAAGCCTGACGGTCGCTTATGTCTATGAGTTAAAGGGCTCCGCCAAGCCGGAACTCGTACGCGAACTGTCGCAGGAAGGCGGTTACGTCTCCTCCCGCAAGATTGGCGATTCGCTTTATATGGTGTCGAACAAATACAGCTACTACTATCCCTTCTACGATGCCATGGCGTCGAAAAAAGGATCCGTACAGGACGATGCGGCAACCGCCCAGACGCTCGCCACCGAAGCCGAGCCGTTTTACGGAGATTCGGCCGCAAACGACGAGCTTCTTCAACTGCCGCTTAGCGACGTGCATTATTTCCCCGAGCCTGCGGACAGCAGCATGATGATAGTCGGCGCTGTCGACTTAAGCCAGCCGGATGGCGAGCTTCAAATATCCGCCTATCTTGGTTCGGGAAACACGATCTATGCTTCGCAAAAGCATCTGTACGTTGCCATCGCGAAATACGAAGCGACGAACAACTCCTACTCGGATTACACGGAGTTCCATAAATTCCGGCTCGACCAAGGCCGGGTCGTCTATATCGGCCAAGGCACCGTTCCCGGCAGCCTGCTGAATCAGTTCTCCATGGATGAGCACGAAGGTTATTTCCGGGTCGCGCTCACGAGCGGCAATATGTGGGCAAGCGGGGAGCAGGGCTCGAAGAATAACGTTTATGTACTCGACGAAAAGCTGAGCGTAGTCGGCAAGCTGGAAGGTCTCGCGCCGGGAGAACGGATCTATTCGGTCCGTTTCATGGGAGCTCGCGCTTATATGGTTACCTTCCGCAACGTCGATCCGTTGTTCGTCGTGGATTTGAGCCAGCCGATGAATCCAGCCGTATTAGGACAGCTCAAGATTCCGGGCTACAGCGAC
This sequence comes from Paenibacillus sp. MY03, assembly GCF_002165585.1. Lineage (NCBI taxonomy): Bacteria > Bacillati > Bacillota > Bacilli > Caryophanales > Paenibacillaceae > Paenibacillus > Paenibacillus sp. MY03. The sequence continues at coordinate 6,432 of NZ_MXQD01000069.1, forward strand.
TATCTCCATCCGTACGACGAGAATCATATTATCGGCTTCGGAAAGGAGACGGTGGAAGTACCGTCCAAGGGCATGGGACCGGACGAGACGATGGCGTTCTATCAAGGGATGAAGATTGCCATGTTCGACGTATCTGACGTAACGCAGCCGAAGGAGCTGTTCAAGGAGGTCATCGGCGATCGCGGCACCGGCTCGGAGCTGCTGTATAATCACAAAGCTCTCCTCTTCTCCAAGGCCAAGGGATTGATGGCTTTCCCTGTCGAGCTGTACGAAATCAAGAACAAAGAAGCTCTGCAGCCTGGCGACTTCCCGGCTTATGGCGAATTCGTCTACCAGGGCGCGTATGTCTACGGCATCGATCTTCAAAACGGTTTCCAGCTTAGGGGACGGATCAGTCACTTAACCGACGACGATCTGAGAAAAAGCGGCCAATACGGTTACGACTACTCCAAGACGGTACGCCGTATTCTTTATTCCGGCGATTCTCTCTACACTTTATCCGACTCCATGCTCAAGGCAAGCGGCATTAAGGAGCTGGAGGAGCGAGGCTCGCTGAACTACCCTCCGCTGCCAGAGCCAATTTGGAACGGTATCGGCTCCATCGATATCATGCCATTGCCAGCCACCATGGAATCGAGATAGCTCAAATAGGGTTGTTACAACAAAGGGACTTTCTCTCCCGGTCGACAAAATCAGACCGAGAGGGAAAGTCCCTTTTTCAAATCATTCTTCTACCCGCTGGTTACAATGTGATCTTCCGCTTAACGGCTATCTTGCGCAAGAAACCATCATTAATCCAGACGATCAAGAAACTGGCCAACGCAAGCACAAGCAGGATGATGCCTTGATCCGCTGCAGCGCTCCCCGTCAGCTCCGTTGCCGTCATCGTCTCCATTCCTATCAGGAACGCTACGGCGAGCAAGCAGACCAACAACCCTTTGAACCAATGAAAACGATAGAAGCCGGTGCCGATCAACCACCCTCCGCAGAAGTAGCCGAAGTACATGAGCAGGTTCGTTATGGCTACAATCGCGAGATTTGGGTACTGCATACTTCGCTCCGCTCCGCTAATTTCAATGATTAACATTTCGATAGGATAACCAAGAAGATGCAACACGGTGCAGATGACGGACAGCAGACCCGCGAAGAGAAGTCCTCCTCTGCCGAAGCTCCTTCTCGTAATGCCGTTCGATACGAAGCTGTTGAAAGAGCCTATCGTCAGCAAGATACCCAGCACGAGCAGGAATATTCGCGGCGAGATTGTAGCGCCGTCCCATTCTCTCCCCGAATTCCTGATACTCTCGTCCGGAATGATCCCCCGCATGATCATCTCGTTAATGCCGAAGTAAATAACGGTAAATATAACCCAGAACCAAACCAATACATGCCTATAGGCGCTCCACAAATGAAAAGCCACTTTCATGACGGGGCTGCGTTTTCCCTTAGCCATGTTTGCGCTCATCGCTGCCAATCCCCTTTCTGGTCAAATGAACGAATAAATCCTGCAAAGAGACAGGCCCGATCGTTAATCCATCCGCTGTCGCCCGCTTCTCGCGCTCCGCGCCAAGCTCTCCGAATACGGTAATGGATTTGGTGCCGCCCAGCTTCTGCTCGCTGAGTATCGTCAATCCTTCCGCGAATTGGTCTACCGCGTCCGCCGGGCCGATAATGGCGGAGCCTCGCGAGCGAAGCTTATCCGCCTCCTCCTGAAGCACCAGCTTGCCTTTGTCCAGGATCAGAACCTCCTCGAACAAATCCGACACTTCCTCGATCAAATGAGTGGAGAGAATGATCGTTCTGGGATGCTCCATATAATCCTTGAGCAGTTCTTCGTAGAAGTAGTAGCGCGACGGTGCATCCATGCCAAGATAGGCCTCGTCGAAAATCGTGATCGGAGCCCGGGAAGCCAGCCCGATCGTAACGCCCAACGCCGACTTCATGCCGCGGGAAAGCGCCATGATCTGCTTCTTGGCCGGAAGCTCGAACTGGTTCAGCAACCGATCCGCGTAATCCGCATCCCAGTTCGGCCAGCAGTCCGATGCAAGCTTGATAACGTCGCGGACTTTAAACGACTCGGATAGATAGCCGTTTTCTTGTATAAAACAGACTTGGTTAACAATGCGCTCGTTTTCGTACGGGGCTTCCCCGTCGATTCGCACTTCTCCCGAGGTCTGTTGCTGGAACGATGCCAGTATCGACAACAGACTCGTTTTACCTGAGCCGTTCCGGCCCAGCAGGCCGTATATTTTGCCACCCTCCATTCGGAATGTTACATCGTCCAGCGCCTTCGCGGACTTATCATAGAGCAGCCCCAAGCGGCTTACTTCAATCGTAATCGTCACTGCTCTTCCCCTCCATTCAACTGCTCCAGTCTTTTTACAATATCCATGACCGGGATGCCGATTACCTTGGCTTCGGCAGCCATCTTGTCAACGACCTCCTCAAAGAACCGCTCCCTTCGCTGCTCCAGCAGCATTCCCTTCGCTTGCGGACTGACGAACATGCCGATCCCCCTCTTCTTGTATAAAATGCCTTCATCCGTCAACAACTGAAAGCCCTTCGCCGCAGTTGCCGGGTTAATCCGATAGAATGCCGCATATTGGTTGGTTGACATCACTTGCTCCTCTTCCCCCAGCACGCCGCTAACGATATCATTTTTAATGCCATCAGCGATCTGCTGATAGATGGGACTTCGGTCATCAAACACATAATCACCTCATTACTTATGTGGTTCATTACTTATGTAACTAACCTTACAATGCTATGTTCATCGTGTCAATAGCAGCCTTCATTTTCGACTAAAAAACTGCAAAAAAAGGGCTGTCAAAGTAAGTTCGCTCACTTGAGGAAACAGCTCGCTTGTTGAATGAAACGTCAAAAACGAAGAAATGGCGGTGCTAGGGCGTTACCCTGCACCGCCATTTCTGGCTTTGGTCTATTGCCGCCTCAGTGATCAAATTGTGAGCGAGCGAAAGCCACCCGACCTCATGGCTTACCTTCGGCAGGCCACGAAGCAGGAACGTCGTTATTGTTGCTATTACGAGCCCCATAGTCCGTAATAACGCCTATGGGATGGATTTGTTGCTGTTTCGAGCTCCATAGTCGTTAATAACGCCTATGGGATGTTGTTGTTGCAGGGGGTCGATCATGGATAAGTATCCTGACCTGATCAGCAAATGCCATCAGATCTATCACATGTCAATCGAGAGCAATCCAAAACCGCTTAACTCTATTGCCGTCCGAGGTCATACGCTCATCCTCCATAATGCCGCCATGCTTCCGGATCGTGCGCTCCGACGCCTCGTTATCGCTGTCGCACACAAGCAGCAAGCGATCCAGCCCCTTCCCCCGGGCAATGTCGAGCGCTGCACCGAGCTGGAACGACGCATAGCCGTTTCTTCTTGCCGATGGGCGAATGCCGTAACCGATATGACCTCCGCTGTCCAGCAGCTTTTCGTTTAATCGATGACGGAAGTTAAGCGCCCCGACGATATTGTCCTCCCCGTCAAGCAGCCAATAGGTCGAGTGCGGAACCCACCCGCTATCCGTCACCTTCTCTTCGGCGTCGGCCGAATATAGAAATTGGACATACGCCTCGAAGTCCGATGGATCTCTTTCCACTACCCAAGGCACAATGGATTCTCCGCTTGCAATCCAATCCTCGTAGAAAGCCAGGTAGGCTTCCCTGTATTGCACAGACGGTTTAATCAGCTTCAATTTCTCCACGCGGAAGCACCTCCAATTTAACCTTGAAATAATGGGGGTAATTATACGCTTATCAATTCCTTGACGCAAGTTAAGAAAACCGCCTGTTTAAAAAAACCGTCAGGATGATCTAACTGACGCTCCTTTTTGTGCTAGAGCCTACCTCTAATTCTGGCCGAATCACTATTTTCGGGGCGAGCCGCCCCTTAAAGGGAGGTTCCCTCTAAGCGGGGCCGATATTCTGATTTTCCCAGATTAAAGGGGGATTTTCCCTCTATTTTCCGATGCGATATACGGTGTGCCTCTTGGAGATGAGCGACCTTAAGCTTTGCAAAACCTATGCAATAAAGAGTGAACAAAACGGCCATGTTGACCAAACTAACCAAGTGTATGCGGAACTGAGCGACGTTATTTTCGCCAAATCAACGGTTTTGGATACTCTTACGGAACTGAGCGTTCTTATTCCAAACCAATCGCGCTCCATCCCCCTTATCATCAATCAATAAAGTCTCTTGGTTCCGTTAGCCCTGCCTTTACTCCTCCATTCGATGAAATAAGGGCTCTGAGTTCCGTCCCTCGTTTGTCGCTATCGCGCACGTACGCCGTAGCGACAACGACTGATCTCGCGCTCCACCCTGAAATTTTATTAATTCCTATAATTGAACAAAGAAAGCGGCAACCCGCACGGGCCGCCGCTTTCTTTGTTTTGTAACTTGAGCATAACAGAGTTTGCTTATTCCACGACGGCTTCCGAGGTGCCCTCGCCTGCTGCTTCCATCATTCTTTTCTGCTCCTCCGCCATCCGCTTCTCCATCTCTTTGTTCATCTCTTCTTCCGTCATCGGCTCCTGGCTAAGCAGTTCGTCGCCTTTGACCTGAAGCGTCTTGAGCGCTTCGTCGATACTCTTCGCGCCGTCCTGCACAGCCTTGAATTCCTCCTGCATGTATCCGTAAAACATCATGTTGAACTGAGGATTCAAACTTTCGAAATCACGATAATCCTGCATCGACTGGGTAGGCTTGAGCTTATAAAAAGCTGCATAGTTGCGGCCTTCCTCATCTTTGATATACGCCGTGCGAATAGGGAAGCCTCCCATATTGGTTACTTTGGCTTTCACTCGCGAATAATCGTCACTGGAGATGTAGGAGATGAAGTCCCACGCCGCCTCCGCATTAGGGGAGTCCTTCGCGATCGCGAAGATGTCGCTGTACCAAGTGTTAGCGCTCTGATCCGGGTATTGTGCGCTTACTGGCATCGTGACCATATCCCAGTCGCTAATAACGGCGCCCTCGTCCTTAATATAATTTTTTGCTTCTTTAATCTGCTGCATGAGATAAGTGCTGTCCACCGTCATGGCCAGACGTCCCGACAGGAATGGATTACGCATCAAATAGTCTTCGTAGCTGCTGGAGCCGCCCATCATGCCTTGATCCATGTTTTCAAAATACAACGCCTTGGAATTCAGCGCGTCCAGCGACGTCTGTACGACATTCCGCCATCCGTCCGAATCAATCGTCATCTTTTTGCTCTTCGTATCCACGTACTTGAGATTTTCGGCCGAAGCGAGCATGGAGGACATCTCGTTAAGGTCCCCGCTGTAGCCGATCTTAAGGCCGTAGACACGATCCTCCGCCTCCCCTTCGATCGGGAATTGTCTGGCGAGCTGAATGGCATCCTGCCAAGTCATCTGGTCAGTCGGATAAGCGATGTTGTATTTGTCGAACAAGCCCTTGTTGTAATAAAGCACCTGGCTGCTAAAGCTCGACGGGAAGCCGTACAGTTGTCCGCCGCCTAGCTCCTTCATGTAATCAAGCATGCCTGGCACGATACCTTCCGTGTCGAACTTGTCCTTCGCCATATAAGCCTCGATATCAAGAAGCTTGCCCTCTTCGGCCAGCTTCTTGTATTGGCCCTGGTCGATCATCAGCACATCGGGCTTCTCTTCGTCGATCAGCTTCTGGAGCGCCTTTTCATAGTCGAATTCCTCGCCATCCTCCGAAGGTCCCGAGCGATAGAGACTTTGCGTCGACACAACCTCGAAGTTCACGTTAGGGTACAGCGCGCTGTACAGCATGCCGTAGTTTTGAAAAAATGCGCTTTCGTCGTAATACATCACTCTTACCGTCTGCTCTGGGTTGTTTTCCTTGCTGCCGCTTCCGAAGCTGCAGCCCGCCAGCAATGTTCCGGCAAGCGCCACCGGCGCAGCCTTCTTTAACCAATTATTCATCTTTTTCCTCCCACTCCCCTGCATATCACCTATCAAGTGTACCAATATGTACCATAAGTAATACGAATTATTTGATAAAATAGTTGCAAGAAAAATGAGAAACATGAATTTTTACAAAAAAAAAGGCCGGTCACTTAAACCAGCCTTTCTCCTTGAACCGCGTAATTGCCTCGATCCGATTGCTGACGCCAAGCTTATCGAGAATGACGGAAATATAGTTGCGCACCGTCCCCGTCGTCAAAAACAGCTCCGTGGCAATCTCCTTCGTATTTTTGCCGTCCGCGACAAGACCCAGCACTTCCCTCTCCCGCTCCGTCAACGGATTGTCGAACCCCGAGCCGCCGTAGGCTTCATCCATAAGCTCCGAAGCGTAAATACGCTGTCCGGCCATGACGTTGCGGATCGAGCTGGCCAGTTCCTCGCTGGGACTGTCCTTGAGCAGGTATGCGCTGACGCCTGCCTTAAGCGCCCTCTCGAAGTAACCGGAGCGGGCGAACGTGGTCAGTATAATGACCTTGCAGCGTCCCCTGAGCTCTTCTGCCGCTTCCAGACCGCTCTTAGAAGGCATCTCGATGTCCATGATGCATATATCCGGCTGATGCTCATTCACAAGCTGGATAGCTTCCTCGCCATTGCCGGCGCGGCCGACGACGGTCATGTCTTCCTCCAAATCAAGCAAGGAGGCCAGAGCGCCCAGAAGCATTCTCTGATCCTCCGCTATTACGATCTTAATCATGCTTCCAGCCCCTTTATCGGTTGCTTCACGGCGTGTGGCACGCGGAACGTAACCATCGTTCCCTTGTCCGAGGCGAGCTCCAGACTGCCGTTTACAAACTCGAGCCGCTCCTTCATTCCTCTTAATCCATTGCCCCGGTAATAGCCGGGCTTCAACGTCATGCCGATGCCGTCATCCCAGACGGATACGGCTACGTAGTTTTCGTCCGAGAGAATCGAAATGCTGCATTTCGACGCCCCGCTGTGCTTCACAACGTTCGTTACCGCTTCCTTTAGACACATGCTGAGCACGTTCTCCGCAAGCAACGTCGTGTTCGCCAGCTTCGGGTCCCCCGCAAGGGTAAGCTCAATGTCTGCCGCGGTAAGTATTTGACCGACGCGGTGCATCTCTTCGTCGAGACGCGTTCCTCGCATCTGCGTGACCATCTCGCGGACTTCCTTGAGCGCGGTCCGGGCCGTCTGCTGCACCTCGAGCATCTCCGCCTGTGCGCGCTCCGGATCCTGAAAGACGAGCTTGCCGGCAAGATCGCTCTTAAGCCCGATCAACGACAGCTTCTGTCCAAGCGTATCATGCAGATCCCGCGAGATCCGCTGCCGCTCCTCCAGCTTAACGAGCTCGCCGATCCGTTTGTTCGCATCCTCGAGCTGACCCTCCAATTGCCCTTGCTTCTTCTGGCTGTACGTATTGAATGGGAGCAGGATGACGACGATCAGACAGATCAGAATAAACGGGAATTGCGTGAAGAACAGCTTGTTCTGCGTAACAAGGCCATAGTTGACCGTGATGAACGTACTGATGAGATGAATCGCGTACAAGGTGTAAAAGCCCGCTTTGTTCTTAATATTGCCGATGAAGAAGGCTAGGAAGATCGAGAAGTACACGTAGCTGAAGAGCAGCGTCATCGCAATGGAGATGAGAATCTGAATACTTGTCCAGAAGTAGACGAGCCATCCCTTGGAGACGAAAGACTGACGATAACACACAAAAAATAAAAGGATCATCACAATGCCGGATACAACCTCGGGCGTTGACGACGATCTGAAAATGAAATAGAACGGCAGAATGCAGAAGACAACCCATACGTAGGCGCTAAGTCCGGTACTGCGACTGAATATTTGATGCCATTTGTTCACGGGCCGCCCTTCCTTCTGCATGTCTTGCCTTTATTTTATCCCTGATAGGTCGACTGCGCAACGAGCTGCGCAGCCGCCCATTCTCCCAGAGCCAGGTCAGTCCTTGGCCTACCCTGCCCGCTTCTGTCTGCGAGCCCCAACCGGACGCTCGCGGCGATTGCTGATCCGGTCCTTGACGTCGCGGAAGCTGACGAATTTCTTGTCTCGCTCATCCCACAGCCGGAACCTGAGCGACTCGAAGCTTTGCATAATCGTAATTGTAGTAGCCTTCTGGAGCGGAGGGGTCGCATCATGCGCATTCTCCAGATAATAGTTAGGCACCTTCGGGCTCAAGTGATGCACATGGTGAAAGCCGATGTTGCCCGTCAGCCATTGCAGCAGCTTCGGCAGCTTGTAATACGAGCTTCCTTCTACCGCGGCCATAACGTAACTCCATTCGTCATCCTTCTCGAAGTAGGAGTCCTCGAATTGGTGTTGGACGTAAAACAACCAAATGCCAAGCACGCCGGACAAATAGAAGATCGGGAATTGCACCATCAGGAATTGCTGCCAGCCGAGCGCCCAGCCTAGCAGAGCGTAGACGGCAACGATCAGCACGTTCATCAAGTAGGTGTTAAGGCGCTCCTTGCGGCGCGCTCCTTTGCGATTGAAGCGGTATTGCAGCACGAACACGAAGATGGGACCCAGGCCGAACATGACGAGCGGATTGCGGTAGATGCGGTAAAACAGCTTCTCCTTGGGCGACAAAGCCGCGAATTCGTCCACTGTCAAAATCCAGAGATCGCCGACGCCTCGTTTGTCCAGGTTGCTGCTCGTTGCATGGTGAATAGCATGGGCGTTTTTCCACTGCTGATACGGTACCAGCGTAATGACGCCTGTAATAATGCCGAGAATGTCATTCGCGCGCTTGTTCGAGAAGAATGACCCGTGGCAGCAGTCGTGGAAGATGATAAATGTCCTCACGACGAATGCCGATGCGAGCACGGCAATGCCAAGCGTCAGCAGATAGGAGACCGATAAGCTCCAGTAGGCTGCAGCCCATAGGACGATTAAGGGGAGCAGCGTATTGGCAAGCTGCCTGATACTGACTTTAAGGTCGTTTCTTTCGAAAGGTGCAACGCTTTTCTTAAGCTGTGATTGCTTCAATTCCGACATCGCGGCTTCCTCCTTGGACAGGCGCCGCCTGCCTTCTCATGAGGGCCGCTTTCCGCGCCATATCTATGTTATTGCCATTGTAGCAATAACGGCGTCATGGACGGCAGTCATAAACGTCAAGAATACGATATGACGAATGTCATATAGGGAGTTGGATGATAAGGAAATGAATGGTTATAACGGACAGAAAGCCTCTCTCCGCCTGCCTTTATGGCAGTGGGTAGAGGCTTTCTCTGCTGCGAGCTAAATCGCCCAGTTGCCGGCGCGAAATACCGGTACGATCGTTCCGTCATCCTTGATGCCGTCGATATCCATCTCCGCCGAACCGATCATGAAGTCGTTATGCGTAATGCTGGCATTGACGCCATGCGCCTCAAGCTCCTCGGCCGACATCGTCTTGCCGCCCTCGACATTGAAGGCATAGCCGCTGCCGATGGCTAGATGGTTAGAAGCGTTCTCGTCGAACAACGTGTTGTAGAACAAAATGCCGGACTCGGAGATCGGGGAGTGATGCGGCACAAGCGCAACTTCGCCCAGGTAGTGGCTGCCTTCGTCGATGTCGACCAGCTTCCGGAGAATCTCTTCGCCCTCCTCGGCTTCGGCCTTCACGATACGTCCGTTCTCGAACGTAATCTTGAACTTATCGATGATATTCCCGCCGTAGCTCAATGGTTTCGTGCTGGATACATAACCGTTCGTGCCCGTCTTAAGCGGCACGGTAAACACTTCCTCCGTCGGCATGTTCGCCATGAAGGAGAAACCTTTCTGATTCGTGCTGCCTGCCGCTACCCAGATATGCTTTTCATGCAGCTCTACCGTCAGATCCGTGCCCGGAGCGCGGTAATGCAGCTTGCGGAACTTGTTCGCATTCAACACTTCGGCTTTCTCGTGAAGCGTTTCGTTATGTTTCACCCAAGCGGATACGGGATCGGCGTCATGCAGGCGCACCGAATCGAAGATGGCGTTCCAAAGCATGTCGACCGCCACTTCTTCGGAAACGTCCGGGAACACCTTCTTCGCCCACTCTTTACCCGCGCCGGCTACGACAGTCCAGCTGACCTTGTCGGACTGAATCGCTCTGCGGAACTCCTTCAACCCTTCGCCGGAAGCTTTCTGGAAAGCCGAGATGCGGCTCGATGGAATCCCCTTGAGCAGATCCGGGCTGGAAGTCGTCAGCGAGATAAAGACCGCGCCCCGCTCGACGAAATGGTTGCGTTTCATCGTCTCAAATGAAGGGAAGCTGCCGAAGACGGCTTCGTCGGCCTTCTCGTATTTGAGACGGGAGAGGTAGTCGTCCACCCAATCGACGTGAACGTTGGAAGCGCCGGCCTCGTAAGCCTTGGTCGCAATGGCGCGTACGAGCTCCGCCATCTCGATCGAAGCTCCCGCCATAAACACCTCTTGTCCAGGCTGAATATTAACGCCTGTACGTACGATCAGTTCGGCATATTTCTCGAAATTCGCTTGAAGATTCGTTGTCATATGTATTTGCATCTCCTCAAATAATAGGGTAGTCGCCGGATCTTCTCCAGACCTTCTCAAGCTGCCAGAAGAACATTCGGCAGGCTTCTATAAGTATAACATTGATGCCGAACGGATTTCATCCTGCACGCGGCGCAGCAGCTCCGGCGGCTCCAATACTTGCATGCGTCCTCCGTAACTCAATACGATCCCGCACGCCGATTCCGGCGTCTCGAATTCCACCTCCGCGACGAGCCACTCCGCCTCGTTAATCAACTGGTCCCTGACATTCCGTCTTTCGTTCGTCCCCGGCTCCGCGTCTTCGACCCGCAGCACCTTTACGAAACGTTCGGCTTCCAGCCTGCCCAGCACTGTCGGACTTATGCCGAGCTTGGCGGGATACCGGGGCAACCGCTCGCGGAATTGCTCCAGCGATGCCTCCCAGTAAGCAGCAAGGTCGAACCCTGCCGGCGGCTTGAAACAGTCTGCAAGCACCTCCGCCTCCAGAAGCCTGGAGACGCGGAAGGTGCGAATCCCGTCCCCCTCCGTCCCCGCGATGAGGTACCAGACATCCCGTTTGGCGACAAGTCCGAGCGGAGTGACGATCCGGCTTTTCTGCGCTCCATCGCGCATGTAGGCGATACGAAGCTGCCGCTCCGCCCAGACCGCCTCCTGGGCGGCGGCCAGACATGGCGCAGGCTCGCGCTGCTGCCGATTGGGATGCCAGCCGGCACCGTCAATATGCAGCTTGCGCCTGGCGGCTTCCGCCCCGCTTCGTGCCGAGTCCGTAGCGGCAGCAAGCAGTTTTTGCATCGCCGCCTGCAGCTGCCGCTCATGGCCGAGGTCGCTCAGCAGATCGGTACGGCTCGCGAAGAGCAGCGCCGCAAGCTCGTCGGCATGGATGCCGGTGAGGCTTGTACGATAACCTTCCGTTAGCAGCCAGCCTCCCTCCTTGCCCCGTTCGGCGTAGACCGGAACGCCAGAGGCGCTGAGCTCTTCCATATCGCGAAGTATCGTCCGTTCGGACACCTCGACTTGCTCCGACAGCTCGCGTGCCGTCATTTTCCCTCTATTTTGAAGCAACAGCAGGATCGTTACCAATCGGCTTGCCCGCATAGTGGCCCTCCCTGATTGTAATATGCGCTTTTCACTAACATTATATCTCGTTAATCATGACAGAGGTTGTCATATTATGCGATTTATGATAGACGAAGTACAACTACTACAGGACCAGGAGGGTGAAATGAATATGAACAAGCTGCCTTTGCAAGGGAAAATAGCGGTTGTCGCGGGCGCGACCAGGGGTGCTGGCAGAGGAATCGCAGTGGGACTAGGCGCGGCAGGCGCGACCGTCTATTGTACCTCCTCTTATGGTGGCGGCAGGCAGCGGACTGATCGTCGAGGTGACCGACGGCATCGACTATCGTTACAGGGGCAATCTGTTCTACAGCCTGGCCAAAATCTCTCCCATCCACCTCGCCGAAGCAATGGCTTCGGATCTTAAGGCGCATGGCGTCACCGCTGTCGCCGCAACGCCGGGCTTCCTCCGGTCGGAGGAGATGCTGGAGCACTTCGGCGTCGCGGAGAGCAACTGGCGAGATGCTATCACTAGCGGCATCAAGGATGCCGAGCACTTTAGCCAGTCGGAGACGCCTTATTACATTGGACGCGGTCTCGCAGCGCTTGCAGCGGCCCCCGATCTAGCGACCTATTCCGGCAAGGTGCTGTCGAGTTGGATGCTATCCGACATGTACGGCATCGACGATGTCTATACGTTTTATTCGATTGTCGCTTGACTCTTTCGATACTCTGCTGGCGTGAGTCCGATCTCCTTCTTAAACACTTTGTAGAAGTATTTGGCGTTATCGTAGCCGATCATGCCCGCAATTCGATCAATCCTATATTTAGTAGACGACAGCAATTGCTTCGCCCGCTCCATGCGCAGTCGTTTCAAGTAATCCTGAAATGTCTCCCCCATACTCTCTTTGAACACCATACTGAGATACACAGGATGCAGGTAAAAGCGTTCCGCAACCTCCTCCAGCCGAATCGGCTGTGAATAACGTAAATCAATATAATGTTTGACTTGTCCGATCTGCCCCGCGGCTGTAGGCAATAAAGCAAGCACACGCTCGGATATCGTTCTAACCAACTCGGTAAACTGATGTTCTAGCTCCATCGGATCCATTGCTTGTCGCATAGATGTAATGAGGCCGAGATCATCATCATTCATCTCATCTTCTCTCTCTTGATTGCCGACTTTTGCGATATCGCGCGCAAGTTGGACGCAATACTGCTTCGCTTGGGCAAGCGTTGCTCCATCTAAACTACGAATATATTTGAACAGCTCTCCTGTCATATAGAGGGCTTGCTGGACATGTCCAACTTCAATCTCATATAAGAGATCGTCGCGGCAAGGCCAGCACCCATCCATTTTCTTATAGACAGCTCCGCTTTCCTGGAGAAGTCCCGTCCACAGACCGAACGGTCGATGGTCTAACAGGCTCCAAGCCTCTCGATATGCCATACGAAGCTCCTCCAGCTTACCGTATGAGCGGCTTGCCGCTCCTACTGCCTCACCACCGGACCGTCGCACCTCTTCGATCGTTTGACTCAGCATCGTACGAACCTTCTTTTCCGCTTCCATTTGGCTTCCAATGACGATTAATGCCGTATCCGTCCGCTCGGGATGAGGTAATCGAAAGATGTACTCTCCCGTCGACCCAGACAGCGTCCGATCAGCATCTTTCACGTTCGGAAACAATCTGGAATGACTGTCCGGCAGAGTTAATAAACCTACGGCAAAAGAGTTCGAACCTAGCAGCCCCTTAATCGTGGCAGAACGGTATTGCTTGGGCAGCGATTGTAGTTGCTCGTCTGCTCCGCCCCTGCATAACCACGCCGACAATCGCTCGCGATCCATTTCCAACTCCCGCTCCTGATCGCTCTTTCGTTTATTTTCTTTCTCTCTATGGAAGTTGATCGCCTTCTCCAGCGCGGCATGTAATTCTTTGTTATCGAATGGCTTTAGAATATAGTCAATGACGTTGGTCGCGATGGCTTCGCGCGTATATTCAAAGTCCGAAAACCCGCTGATGACGATCAATGCCGCATCCGGCTTCTGTTCAGACAAAGCGTGGAGCAGGGAAATCCCATCCATTGCAGGCATACGCATATCGGTCAACACAATGTCCGGGCTTTCCCGCAGCGCCAGATCAAGTCCTTCTTCTCCGTCCTCTGCTTCGCCCACCCAAGCGAGCGGCAGACCGAGCGACGCGATTTTTTTGACGATGGCTCTGCGGATTAGCGACTCGTCGTCGATCACGACATATCGATACATGTATTCGTTCTCCCTTCCTGAAGCAAGCTAGCCCAACATCAAGATCATAGTTCGCCAAGCCAATGTCTAACCGTTAACATTGGGGAGACGGAGGCGAATCGTCGCACCCTTGCCCTCTCCGGCGCTATACACCTCGAGTCCGTAAGGTTCGCCATAATAAAGCGAGATACGGGCATGGACGTTATAAATGCCGATTGATCTGCTGTCGCCGGAATCAGCACCCAACTGCTCGAATGCGGGCGGTCTGGCCAGCATCTCCCTCAGACTAGCGAGCTTGGACTCCTCGATGCCAGCGCCATCGTCGGAAACTTCGAGCCAGGAGCCAGTCTGATCTTCCCCGCTTGAGATTCGTACGATCCCTTTCCCTTTCTTGGCCTCGAGACCGTGGTATAAGGCATTCTCCACGATGGGCTGCATAAGCAGCTTCAGCATCGTCATATTCTCCATGCCTGGTCTGATGTCGATCTCGAGACCGACCTTGTTGCCGTAACGGTATGACTGGATTCGCATATAATTACCAACATGCTCTAATTCTTCGTGCAAGGTTACTTCGTCGCGATTGAGTTTAATGCTGTAACGAAACATATCCCCGAGCGCCTTGGACATCTCAGCGATACTATCGACATCTTCCAATTCTGCAATGCTATTGATCGTCGCGAGGGTGTTGAATAGAAAATGCGAGTTAATCTGTGCTTCGAGTGCCTTCATTTTGGCGGACATGGCAATGAACTGACTATGATAGCGCTCGTGGATCAGCGTATCGATTTTCTTGAGCATATTCGCATATTGCCCGTACAATATGCCGATCTCGTCCGTACGGGATTTATAGCGTTCAAGACTCGTCTGCTGCTGCAATCCCTTGTCGTAGTTCTTCATCAGGACGGCGATCCGGCTGACGGGCTTCGAGAACGTATTGGCAATCCAGAGAGACAACGCGATAGCAACGAAAGCCCAGCATGCGCCGAACCCGATCGCGAATGTCCGTGTCGATTGCACTTGCTTCGCCACCGAAGCCAGCGAAACGGAGATCACCATGCGCCAGTCATAAGAGGAAAACGTGTCATACACATAAAGTCTGTTGTCTCTTTTGTCGAGGCTGCTGCCGCTCGCCTCCCTTGGAACAAAGGGGGCGCCCTCGCTGGAATAGGTTTCGTAAAGCCTGTCGCCAGTCGGGCTTAGGACAGCGATGTGCTGGTCATCCAGTACGCCGTTTCTTAGCTCATCGAATAATTTCACGCTGCAATTCATCAGAAGTACGCCGATCCGTTCCTTCGTCCTCGGATCATATAGGGCACGCGAGAAAGTAATCGACATTTGATCGGACAACAGGAACTTCTGATATCCCGTATTGCTGACGTAGATCCCGCCTTGACGTTCCAATGTACGGTTATACCATTCCGAATCGCGAGGGACATAATCAAGCTGCAGCTCCGAGCCCTTAGTGCTTGCGAAGACAGTGTCGTCCTCCGCAAACAAGTACAAGCCCTCGATATAATCGTGGCTTAGCAGCAAGCTCTCTGTCGCCGTACGAAAATCCCGGTCATTACGAAGCCGCTCGTACTCACTCACGGAATCCGGGACGAGATACCGCTTAAGAAACGACAAGGAGTCGTCGGCCCCGGCTGTCTGTTGATAGGCAATATATTCCGAGACGCGGCCGATTTCCTCCAGCTGGTTGGACATTCGGATCATGGAGCGTTCTAGTACGTTAGCCGATACCTCTTGTACTTGGCGCTCTACTAAAGAAGCATAGTTTCTTGAGGTAACGACGACGACAACGACGATCGGAATTAACGAAATTAGCAGTAACGCGACTAAAAGCCGATTCTTGAGTCCCCATGCAAATCTCATATTGCATCTACTCCGTGAAAGCGTTTTTTTGTATAATTGTAGCATACATTCAGAGAATGGAGTGAGCGCAATACCTATCTATCGTTCCCTCCCTTTGTTCGTCTTGACGTTGTTTGTTCTATTATCAGGCTGCAGTGGAGAACAATCAGCGGAGACGCACCCAGACGCACAAGTGTCCGTTCGTTATATGCATATGGGCGTTGCCGATGATAATGAGGATAACAATCAATATGTCATGCGGCAATTTCCATATGCCATTGCGCAGCGCTTTCCCGGCATTGCGCTGGAATCCGACATGCTGCCCGAGGACCCCTATACAAAAACATTGCTTGTCCAGTTATCATCCGGCGAAGGGCCCGATTTCTTCGAATGGTGGCCGAAACGCCAGCTTGAGGAGCTGGTCGCAGCCGGCTATTTGCAGGATTTGACCGGCATGGACATCCTGGATCGGTTCACATCGGATTCGCTTGAGGGCTTTACGGTCGATGGGAAAGTGTACGGCCTGCCGAAGGGACAGAGCATCATGGCGACATGGTACAACAAGGAGCTATTCGAGCAGCAAGGCATCACCTCCTTCCCTGCGGATTGGCCGTCCTTCCTCGCATTATGCGAGAAGCTTAAGCTCACAGGTATTACGCCAATTGTTATGCCGGACAAGGACCGCTGGTTTATCCAATTCGGTCTCTATCAGCTCGCAGCTTCCCTCGTCTACTCCGAGTATCCCGACTTCGACAAGGAGCTTCTGGAGGGAACCCGCACGTTCGCCGACTCCCCTTGGCGGGAAGCACTTACGAAATATAAGCTGCTGTACGACAAAGGTTACATCGCCGCCGGCTCCCTGGACGTCGGCGCAGCGCAGGCGACTGCACTGTTCACAGAAGGAAAGGCCGCGATGATGTTCAACGGCAACTGGGACCACGCGAGATTGACGGCCAGCGGCAAGGACGCGGACAAGCCAGGCGGGTACGACCAGAGCGCCGGCAATCGCGGCGCGGCGGCGTTCGAGATCGGTTTCATGCCGCTGCCGGGAAATGAGCCCGGTGAACCGCTGCTTCTGTCTGTCGGACCCGCGGGCGGTACCGTCATCAACGCCAATACACGGCATTTGCCCGAAGTACTGGATATTCTCGCCTATCAGTACGACCCGGCTTCTCCACTTTACGAGCTTTATAAACAGAACTACGCCGTATTCCCTATGTATAAGGGAGAAGACCTTGGCATCCCCGAGTTCCACGACTATACGAAGCTAATGACGGAACACGACTCAATTTACTTTAGCAACCAGGCTTGGCCTGTCGGCGTAGCGGATGTCTTATGCCGCGGCTTCCAGGACTGGATAGCCGGTCATGGAACGGTCGACGACATTCTTAACGCGATGGACAAGAAGCTGGATTCGCTGAGATAGGTTTTAACGCTCCGATGCTAGCCTCCTTTCGCCCTCTTCATCCAGTAGACCAGAACACCTTAAAATAGTGCACTCAAACACTCCTATAATGATGGCTGTAAGCATGTAAGGGCTTACGGCCATCTTTTTCGTTTTCACAAAAGAGAGGAGGGTTTGAGTTGGGCAATCGATTACGAAAAACAGCTGCACAGAAAACCGCCGCATTCCTGCTCTGCGCGACGCTGGCGGCGCAAGGAGGCGCTACCGTTGCAACCGGAATGGTCGCCGCATCTGGTACATCTGCCATACAATCGGAGCTCGTGAGCGTCGCGCCTGTACAGACGAATGAGGTGCTACACAATCCTGGCATGGGCTGGGTGCTCATCGACAATGCGATACCCGGCCACTTAGACGCCGGACGCACGGGTACTTACCCCGAGGTCGACAATGTTGCTGTTCTGACCCATTGGGGAGAACTGGAGCCAACAGAAGGCGCGTACGATTGGTCGCTGCTCGACGATTCAATCGAGTATTGGGCGAATTTGGGTAAGCGCATCCATTTCCGTATCTCTACGGACGCCATGATGATCTCGGGCTACGGATACGCGAAGAGCGTGCCGGAGTGGCTGTTCCAGCAATACGGAGTACCTTACCAGGAGCGGTTCGATCAAGGTTATACCTTCAAGCTGCCGGATTATACGAACCCGGTCTTCATGGAGAAGCTGGAGACGTTCCTCGAAGCGTTCGCGGACCGGTACAGAGATGACCCCAGACTCGACATCGTCGACCTGAGAGGGTACGGCACCTGGGGCGAGTGGCACAGCGGCCACGACTTCGACAGTTATGCGGAGCGAATCTCCACGCTTCGAGCCATTATCGACAAGTGGTACGCAGCATGGAACGGGGACAAAATACTCGCCCTTTCCAACTCCTACGAATGGCGAAGCGAAATGACGCCGACCGTGAACAATCCAGCTTCCTATGAGGAATATATGAGCTGGTCCGCGTTCGATCACGCTTTGACCAAACCAAACCTGACGTTCCGCAGAGACGGGGCCGCCGGCGCGCTGCGCGAGTATGACCGACAGCTGTTGGAATCATTTTTCCGCAGCAACCGCAGTCTCCCACTCATCGCGGAGTTCTTCGGCGGATACGGCTACTACGTCGGCAATGGCTCGGGCTACACGCCGGATTCGGCCCTCGAGGAGGCGCTTCAGCTCCATCCCAATTACATCACCATGATGGGACACGACGGCGACTTCGGCGCAGCTTCCTTCTACTCGGAGCGGCCCGATCTCATCGATGAGGGCAACAAACGAATGGGCTATCGGCTCGTCATTAACCAAGCGCAATTCCCTTCTGCCGTCCAATCCGGCAGCGCGTTTGAGCTTCGGCAGCTCTGGTCCAACCTTGGAGTTGGCCGCAGCTACAAGAATTACCCGCTTAAGCTGTACTTGACGGACAGCAGCGGCGATACGGTCTGGAGTGCGACGGACGAGAACTTCGACATGACGGGGTTCGTGGCGGGCGAAGTATACGAGACCTTCTCATCCTTCGAGCTGCCGACGACGATCGCTCCCGGCGAGTACGACGTCCGCGTCGCATTGGTTGACGATCAAGGCAATCCGGCGATACGCCTCGGCATCGAGGGACGCGACTCCGAGAACCGATATTTGCTCGGCAAGTTGAACGTGGAGAGCGGCAGCGTGACCATGCCGCAGGATGACTCCATCCGCGATGCATTCGAAGGGGGCTCCTTCGCTTCCTCCCAATATGTTGGCGGCTTTCAGGGACTCGGCGTCGTCACGAACCAACCGGATAAAGTTGTAGACGGTAGTTATTCGGCTTATGGCAGCGCCCCGTCGACGCAGGACTGGTCCGAATTTCTGTACAGCGACACGGCTAAGATCGCACTGGAGCCCGGTACGACATACACCGTCTCCTTCCGATACAAGGCAACTGCTACCCCTGGTCCGAACGGCTTCTATTATTTCCTTGCCCGCACCGGCAGCGGCAGCTTCGCGCATGACAAAGGTTTCACGACATGGCGAGACGACTCGGGACTGACCCGAACCAAGACGGTGACCTTTACGACAGACGAAACCTTCCAGGACTACTATCTGATTTGGGGGCTTCGCTCCGGCGGCGCGATCTCGATTGATGACATCGTCATTACGAAGGAGTTGGAGGCGGTCCATGATTCGTTCGAGTCCGGCGGTCTCTCAGCCTCCCGATACGAGCTCGGCACGGGCCAGACAGCCGGCAGCCTGAGCGGTGCCGCAGGTCTGCATGGCGATTGGTCAATCTCCTCCGTATCGGACGAACGAAACTTCCTGTACAGCCGCAAGAACGTTCTCAAGCTGAAGAAGGACTCTGTCTATCTCGTCACCTTCAGGTGGAAGGCGCTTGCTACGCCAAGCGGAGGAGGTTACTTCCGCTTCGGGGTAGAGTCGAAAAAATCGGGAGCTGCTCCAAGCTTCGTTCATCGCTGGTACGGGGCTTCCAGCCAGGAGGGAGAATCCCGAACCTATGTTGTCCGCACAGACAGCTTCAAGGATTATCGTCTTGTCTGGGGACTCAAAGGCGGAGACATCGCCATCGACGACATTAGCGTCATTAAACTTTAACCATACCAAACGTTATGAACATACCTAACTTACGGAGGCGATTCACAATGATCAACAAACGTACGCGTTCCTTTGCGGCTTTACTCGCTGCAAGCGCACTCATCCTGTCCAGCGCATGCTCATCCGGCAATAACAACGAGAACGGCGGCAACAGCACTTCGGCTCCTGTAGATAGCAACACACCAAGCGAATCCTCCACTCCGGCGGCAAACATTGATCCGCTAGGCAAATACGATCCGCCTATCGAAGTATCCGTCGTCGGCACAACGGGCTCGAATGTACTGTTCGCAGAAGGCGAGAGTATCGACGACAATATCATGACCAAAAAATATCTCGAAATACTAGGAATTCAGTTCAAAAACGAATGGGTATCGGATGCGTCACAGTCCTTGGAGAAACTGAATCTTGCTATTAACACCAATAACATTCCCGATATTTCCAAGGTCGACTTAAACCAGCTCAGCCGCATGATCAACCAGGATCAAGTTACGGATTTAACAGAAGCCTACGAAACTTATGCCTCCCCGCTGCTGCGCAAATCAATGGAATACGGCGGAGGCGCCGGCTTCGCCCCAGCCAAGAAGGACGGAAAAATTTATGGCATGCCGGTTCCGAACGACTATTACGAGAACGTGGCGATCATGTACATCCGCAAGGATTGGCTGGAGAAGCTGGGCTTGCAACCACCGAAGACGATCGACGAGCTATACGAGGTGGCAAAAGCATTCTCGGAACGCGATCCAGATGGCAATGGAAAGGCGGATACGTATGGCATCGCGCTCGACAATGCTCTCGGCATGGCCTTCGACGGCGTCTCCTCTGCCTACAAAGCTTATCGCGCAACCTGGGTCAAGGATGACAGCGGCCAGCTCGTCTACGGCAGCATCCAGCCGGAGATGAAGGAAGCGCTCGCCAAGCTGCAAGATCTCTACGCAGCCAAAGCCATCGATCAGGAGTTCGGCGCCAAGGATTGGGGCAAGACGGCGGACGATGTGGGAGCAGGCAAAGGCGGCATCTACTTCGGAGCGTTCTGGCAGCCGCTGTATCCGCTATCGACGACGATGTCCCATACGCCTGATTCCGACTGGAACGCCTACCCGATTCCGGTGTCGGCGGACGGCAGCCTCATGCCGAAGCGCCCGAACAACGTATTTAGCTGGATGGTCGCAAGCAAGGATATGGAGCATCCTGAAGCGCTCATCAAATCGATGAACCTCTGGGCGGAGATGTGGATCGAGGGTGGACAATACAACGATCTGTTCTACAAGGACATCCAAGGAAGTCCGCAATACGCAGGCAAGGAAATCCACCAGTACGCCAAACCTTATTTCTTCGACGATCCCGGCAAAAACATGGTCATTGGCGGGCAATTCAAAGAAGCCGCTGCCAAGGATGACGGCTCGCTTGTGACGCATCCCGACGGCGTATGGAAATGGAATGCCTACAAAAAAAATGAGCCTAACGGCTGGGCGTACTACAAATATTTGCTGGAGTCAGAAGGCGTGCTGGCGCAATATGGCGACAGCTTCGTACACGAATCGTACCTCGGCGCACCAACGGAGACGATGACTAAACGTCAAGCCAGCCTGAACAAGCTCGAATTGGAGACGTTCACCAAAATTATTATGGGCAAAGCGGATATATCCGAGTTCGACAAATTCGCAAGCGACTGGAAGGCGCTCGGCGGCGATGACATTACGAAGGAAGTCAACGCATGGGCCTCGGCACAGCAATAAGGATTTAGGCTAGCCAAATAGGGCGGGAGAAAGCGGACCAAAGCTTATTCCCCCGCCCTATTATCTTTAAGTAATCGCGGAGGGACAGCCATGAAAATAAACAAAAAGGATCTTACATTTTTCCACTTGCTGGTCGCCCCCGGCGTTCTCGTATTGCTGCTGTTCTCGTACCTCCCCATGTTCGGCATCGTCATCGCCTTTCAGAACTTTAATCCTTCGAAGGGCTTCATTTTTTCGGAATGGGTTGGCTTTGAGCATGTCCGTTTCCTCTTCGAGCTGCCAGATACGATGGGAACGATCCGCAATACAATCGAAATCTCACTTATGAAAATCGTAGCGGGGCTCGTCGTGCCTGTCGTGTTCGCGCTCTTCCTTAACGAAGCCAGAATCATGTGGTTCAAACGAACGGTACAAAGTCTC
Source organism: Paenibacillus sp. MY03 (assembly GCF_002165585.1). Lineage (NCBI taxonomy): Bacteria > Bacillati > Bacillota > Bacilli > Caryophanales > Paenibacillaceae > Paenibacillus > Paenibacillus sp. MY03. The sequence continues at coordinate 28,207 of NZ_MXQD01000069.1, forward strand.
GTGTACCTCCCCCATTTTCTCTCGTGGGTCATTCTGGGAGGCATCCTGGTAGACGTTCTATCTATCAACGGCGGCGCGTTTAATCAGGCTTTGCAGTCTGTAGGCATCCCTCCGATCTTCTTCTTCGGGGATGAATTTTGGTTTCGTATCATGATTGTTGTGTCGGATGTCTGGAAAGAATTCGGCTTCTCTACAATCGTTTACCTAGCCGCGTTGACCGGAATTAATCCGGCCTTGTACGAAGCAGCCGCGATCGACGGGGCAACCCGCTGGAAGCGGACGCTGTATATTACGATTCCAGGCATTCTGCCTGTCATCGTGCTCATGTCCACACTTAGTCTTGGCAATGTATTGAACGCTGGCTTTGACCAAATTTTCAACTTATACAATCCGATGGTTATCAGCTCTACAGATATCATCGACACCTATATTTACAGGATGGGCTTGATTCAAGCGCAGTACGGCTTAGCAACGGCGATCGGACTCATCAAATCAGTGATCGGCTTTGTCCTGATCGTCATCTCCTACAGACTTGCCAGCCGCTATGCAAACTACCGTATTTTCTAATTATGGATCGGGGGTATTCTCATGAACGGACGGCTGAACAAACTCCAGCCCTTCGATATTTTCAATTACGTTGGTCTCGCCCTCATCTCGTTGCTGTGCCTCCTCCCTATTTGGCATATCGCCATGGTATCGCTTAGCGGAGAGGGACCGGCTTCCAAGTTCTCTGTCGGCCTGCTTCCCATCGAATTTACCATGGACTCTTATAAAACGATTCTCCAGATGGGCAAGTTCTGGGACGCCTTTGGTATGTCCTCGCTGCGCGTATTGGTCGGCGGCCTGCTGAACTTCCTCCTGACGATTATGCTCGCTTATCCGCTGTCAAAGGAAAGCTCCTACTTCCGCGGACGCAATATCTACATCTGGTTCCTTGTGTTCACGATGCTGTTCAGCGGCGGTCTCATTCCGATGTACATGATCATCAACGAGCTGAATCTGATCAATACGATCTGGGCGCTCGTGCTTCCGGGAGCTGTGCCGGTATTCAACGTCATCTTGATGGTCAATTTCATGCGGCAGCTGCCCAAAGAACTAGAGGAAGCCGCGCTGGTGGACGGGGCGTCTCAATATCGTATCATGACGAGTATCTTCATCCCGCTGTCTATGCCAGTCATCGCAACCGTTACGCTGTTCAGCGTGGTCGGGCATTGGAATTCCTGGTTTGACGGATTGATCTTCATGAACGACACTGCGAACTACCCCTTGCAGACCTATCTGCATGTTGTTCTCGCATCCCGTAATCTGATTAATGCGGACCAACAGACGGTCATGGCATCGCTGACGAATCGGAATTCGATCTCGGCCCAAATTATTTTGGCATCGCTGCCGATTCTCGTCGTCTACCCCTTCCTTCAGCGCTTCTTCATTCATGGAATCGTAATGGGATCGGTCAAAGAATAGACTATTTAGCAGAGCAGGATAGGAGAGAGATACATGAAATCCATATGCGTTATAGGAAGTTTAAACATCGACTTAGTAGCCGCCGTAGAGCGCTTCCCGCTCCCAGGTGAAACCCTGACATCCGTCGGTTATTCCACCTTCTTTGGCGGCAAGGGAGGCAATCAAGCTATCGCGTTAGGGCGTCTCGGGGCAAACGTTAGCATGGTGGGCAAGGTCGGCGGCGACATTCACGGCAGCGACTACATCCGCCACCTGCGCATGAACGGCGTAGATACGGCCGGCATTCGGGTCGAACAAGATGCCGCGACAGGTACGGCGATGATTCTGGTCGACCCCCAGGGAGAAAACCAGATCATTATTTCACCTGGAGCTAACGGGCTGCTAACACCCTCTGACATCGACGAATGTTGGGAGCAGTTGCTCGAAGCGGACATTTTCTTGTTCCAGCTGGAAGTGCCGATCGGTACAGTCGCTTACGCAATCAAACGGTTGAAAGGAGCTGGCAAGACGGTAATTCTGGACCCCGCTCCAGCTTCCCAATTGCCTGACGCCATCTTCAAATATATCGATTACATGACGCCGAACGAGACGGAAATCAAATATTATGCAGGCCGCCATCAGCAATACGTGCTGCAGTTGAAGGAAGCCGCGAACATCCTGCTTCGCAAAGGCGTGAATACTATCGTGGCGAAGGCCGGTGCCGACGGCGCATATCTCATCCGCGATGTCGATTTGCAGCATATCGCTGCGTATCCATCGGAGCCCGTTGATACAACAGGCGCGGGCGATTGCTTCAATGCCGGCTTCGCCTATGCGTTAGCCACAGAAAGCACGCCCGAGGAGGCTGTCGGCATAGGCAACGCCGTCGGCGCGCTCGCGATCCGGCAAGTCGGAGCCCAATCGGCCATGCCGTCCAAGAGCGAGCTTGATACCTTTCTAAGACAGCAAGCTCTGCTGCGGCTTCCCGCCGTCCCGGCCATGCTAGAAGGAAGTGACAACCGATGACGACAGAAGCGAAGCCAGCATTCTATATGCTTGCCGAGGGTCCTGTTCCCATCATCCTGGATACGGATATCGGACCGGACTGCGACGATGCCGGCGCCGTAGCCGTCTTGCACGCTCTGCAGTCTGAGGGGCGGCTTCGCACGGTAGGAATGATGCATAACACATCAAGCCCGTGGGGAGCCGGCTGTCTGGACGCGATCAATGTGTACTATGGCCGAGGCGACATCCCGGTTGGCACATTAGAAAATCCCGGTTTCCTAGTGGGAGAGCCATATGAGAAATACAATCGACTTATTGCAACGTCATGCCACAACCGTTATCCCGAAGGACGGTCTGTACCAGACGCCACATCCCTCTACCGCCAATTGCTTGCAGAAGCGGAGGACGGGAGCGTCGTCATCGTCGCGATCGGTCCGCTCATTAATCTGATGCATCTGTTGCTTGCTGACGTAGACCCAGAAGCTGACGCCGTCTCGCGGCTTACCGGCGTGGAGCTCGCCGCGCTCAAGGTTAAGCATCTCATCGTGATGGGCGGCCACTTCCCTGCGGGAAAGGAATGGAACTTCGAGATGCATCCGGGGTCCGCCGCTTACGTTTGCGCCAACTGGCCCACGTCTATCACCTTTACCGGCTACGAAATAGGCGCCGCCATTCCTACCGGAGCACGGCTGCTCGCAGAAGCGCCAGATGAGCATCCCGTGCGCCGCAGCTACGCCGCCCACCTCGGGGAGGAACCGACGCGACCGAGCTGGGATCTAACCGGCGTGCTGTATGCCGCCCGTGGAGCAGCTCCATATTGGGATATCGTGCGCGGACGTATCATCGTTGATCCGGAAAGCGGCGCCAACGGTTGGATGGATGATCCCTCCGGACCACACGCGTATTTGGTAGAGAAGCAGGCCCCGGCATCCATTGCCGAGCTGCTTGAGGAGCTGCTCGTTCGGGAGCCGTAGGCCAAGACGCCGCAAGATATGGATCATTCCGCGACGAAGGCAGATGCCAGCCAATTATCCAAGGTGAAACGGCTACGACGTAAGGCAAAATGATATACTCCCCTATACGCAAAAAGGGTTACCTCCTCCACTCCCGCCTGCTGACAGGTGGTGGATGAGGTAGCCCTTATTAAATCTAAGCAGTTTTCAAAACAGCCGATACAACAATGACCTGCAGAACTACAGTTATTTTGGAATACCATGCCCGTTTCAGGGAGATTACCTGCAAAACTGCACTTAAATGTCAATCAAACCGCTCGTTTTCCCAAAAACCATTAATTTAACAGTACGTTCTGCATGTAGCGACGGTCATAAGAGGCCTAGAGAAAATATAACTGTACTTTTGCATAGGCTATGTTAAACCTAAATGTTGATATCCGATATATACGAACTAATGTTCTATAATAGGGGTGATATCATTGTTTGGAGGTGGTGTGCCCATGGATATAAAGGAACTGAAGAAGCTTGCTGAAACGTTGGACGATAGCAGTACGCGGGAGTTCGTTTCATTCAGCACATGATCGCTCGCCTTTTGATTTAACTGATTGATGTTAGCATACTATTCTACCCTATATAAAGTCGATTATTCACCATACCCGCCCTATCTGTATGATCTTCTCATTCTGTTTTCCCTTTCCAAACGAACAATGAACAGCACTCCACACATGTGGAGTGCTTGCCGTTTCAAGCGACTTCGTTGGTCACGCCGGCAACTGCACGAGCAGCACCCTCTACCTTGCCTGCGGAGCTAGCGGCTACCTAGCCGTTTACGATTTCGCCGCCGTTAATGTGCAGCATTTGCCCCGTCATGTAGCTGGAGTCGTCGCATGCGAGATAGACGTATGCGGCGGCGAGCTCGAACGGCTGCCCGGGACGTCCCATCGGCGTGTCGGAGCCGAACTCCGATACGCTCTGCGGGTCGAACGACGCCGGAATGAGCGGCGTCCAGATCGGTCCCGGCGCAACGCCGTTTACGCGGATACCCTCCGCCGCAAGATTGGACGCGAGCGCGCGAGTAAACGAGACGATCGCTCCTTTTGTCGAGGAGTAGTCGATCAGCGTCGGATTGCCTTTGTATGCGGTAATCGATGCTGTATTAATGACTGCGCTCCCCGATTTCAGATGCGGCAGCGCCGCGATCGTCAGGTAGAACATGCTGAACACGTTCGTGCGGAATGTGGCATGAAGCTGCTCAGCCGTAATATCCTGCAGCTTCTTCCTCACATGCTGCTCGGCCGCATTATTGACCAGAATGTCCAGCTTGCCGAATTCGTCAATCGTTTGCTTCAAAACATCCTTCGCAAACGCTTCGTCTCCAATATCGCCCGCGATCAGCAGGCAACGCGCTCCGAGACCCGTTACGATTTCCTTCGTCTGCTCTGCATCACCGTGCTCGTCCTTATAGACGATGCAAACCGAAGCGCCCTCCTTCGCATAGGCAACGGATACCGCTCTGCCAATGCCGCTGTCCCCACCCGTAATAAGAGCCACCTTGCCCTCCAGCTTGCCGGCTGCCTTGTAATTCAGCGATTCGAACGCCGGCAATGGATTCATTTGCGATTCAATGCCCGGCTGCCGCGATTGGTTCTGCGGAGGAAGCACCTGTTTTTTGGTCGTAGAAGAAGTCATCTTCGCACCTCATTTCATTTTATTGGGTATTTCTTGGTCATCTTCCAATATGATAAAAAATCTCGTCCATCTCCGTCTTGAGGCGTTCCGTAATTTCATCCTGTTCCTCTTTGGACAGAGAGTCCTTCGTATAGCCAAATAAATAATTGTTCAAGTCGAACTGCTTGAGCCTGCATTTGGTATGGAACAGATTCTCCTGATAAATATTGACGTCGATCATATCGAACTGACGGCCTTCTTCCTCCGGAATATAGTTCTGGATGGAATTGATCTCGTGGTCGATAAACAGCTTTTTGCCAAAAATATCGCGAGTGAAGCCCCGCACCCTGTAGTCGATCATCATAATGTCCGTGTCGAAGGAGTGAATGAGATAGTTAAGCGCCTTGAGAGGCGAAATCTCACCGCAGGTAGATACGTCGATATCCGCACGGAACGTGCTGATGCCCTCGTCGGGATGGTATTCGGGGTACGTATGTACGGTAATGTGGCTCTTGTCCAGCGCCATGACTACCATGGACGGCAGCGGCCCCGGCGACTCCTCGAACGATTCCTCCGGCACTTCCACGATAGGTCCTTCCGAGACGAGAATGGTCACGCTTGCCCCCTGGGGCACGTAATCCTGCTTGGCCACATTAAGCACATGCGCTCCGATGATGTCGGCCACTTGGCGAAGAATCGACGTCAGGCGGTCCGAGTTGTATTGCTCGTCAATATAAGCAATGTACGATTCCCGTTCCTCGCGCGTCTTGGTGTAACAGATGTCATACATATTGAAGCTGAGCGATTTGGTCAAATTATTGAAGCCATGCAGTTGGATCCGCTGCTCATGCGTTAACGTCATGCCTATTCCTCCCTCCTTACACTGTCTACTATCTCCTGATCTTCGCTCCCTCATTCGACCATGCACCCTTCTTACCCTCGAATGCCCCTGCTTAAACGCCTGCGGGTTTCCTTATCGCAGATAGCGGCAGCGCGCGTCTCCCTCTATGCGCACAAAAAAACATATTTCTACTCTCCCTTCAATCCGTTGAAACGTATTATAATGGTATTGCGTATAACTAGACATCCAAGGCGAAACGGCTGCAACGCCCTTTGGCTAAGCGGCTCGTTTTATTCCGGGAAATATAAGGCACGGTATAGAGAAAAACTTATACTTTCTTATATTTCAAAAAAAATTAAAAAATAATGGAGGTTATCACATGTCCTTGTTCAAAAGATTGCGCGACCTGACTCTCTCCAACGTATACTCCCTGATTGAGAAAGCCGAGGATCCGATCAAGCTGACCGACCAATACATTCGCGATATGACGGAGGATCTGCAAGACGCCGAGAAAGCCGTTGCTTCCCAGATCGCTCTCGAGAAAAAGTTCAAAAAGCTGTACGAAGAGCAGGAGGCGCTGTTCCTCAAACGTTCCGAGCAGGCTCAAATCGCCGTGCAGGAAGGCAATGTCGACCTCGCTCGCCGCGTGCTGGAAGACAAACAATCCGTCGAGAAAAAGATGGTGGAATACAAAGAAGCTTTTGCGGACAACCAATTGCTTGCCAACAATCTTCGCGCCAAGCTGGATGAGATGCGCAAGCAACTGGAAGACATGAAGAACAAACGCGAGACGCTTGTTGCCCGTTACCAAGCGGCCAAGACGCAGACGCAGATCAACAAAACAATGTCGGGCTTCGGCTCCGGCACAGCTGCGGCAGGCATGAAACGCATGGAGGAGAAGATGCTCCAGGCGGAAGCAATGGCGGAGGCAACGAACGATCTGGCTGCATCCAAAGGCAAGTCGCTCGACGACGAGTTCGCCAACCTCGGCAAAAACAAAGCGGTCGAAGACGAGCTCGCGGCACTGCTCAAGCAATACGAAAAAAACTAAGAATCGACGGTTGACGATATGAGCATATTCAAACGACTGAAAGGCATCATGAAGCGTCCGGAACCGCCGGTCGCGGCTCGCAGCATTCTAGCGACCGGCCCCGGCGACATATGCGAGGTATCCCTCGTCACTTACCATGTAATCGGCCGCGTCCTGAGCAGCCGGCGCCGCACGACGATGCTGACGCTGCAGGATGGTGCGGAGCTGAGCTACTTGCTCGTGGAAGAACGCGAGACTAATGCCTATTCGTTTTTCTCTCCCATCGACGGCAGGCTTGACAGTATCACCGAAGTGCCTATGACGCTGGATTTGGACGGACGCACGTATCATATGGAGGAGCATTACGCCGAGTATGTCACAACGGTCGGCAAGACTCCCTTTATGCAAGGCGGCGAGCAATCCGTCTGGCGTTACCAGTCCGACGACCGCAAGCTGCTTCGCGTCGAATGGCTCGACGGACGTTTTATGATCTACGAAGGCGAATCGGTGCTCGCTGCCGACGTTGAAGTGCTAGAAGGCAAGCAGACGCCGTAGAATGTTTGATCCCACCTTATTTTCCAAGCTCTCTTTCCAACCAGGATGGAGAGCTTTTTGTTTGCAGATTTGCTGCTGATGATGCGATGACGATCGAGCCGAAGGTCGCTTCTAGCGCTATATGACAAATGGGCTATAATAGAAAGAGAATGTCGGAAGGGTTGCGGCTATTATGAAATGTATCGTTATCGGAGCGGGGATCGCGGGAGCTTCTGCGGCTTATCATCTGGCAAAGCTGGGAGCGGAGACGCTTATAATAGACAGGAAGGACAAGGGACAAGCGACGGATGCAGCCGCAGGCATCATCTGTCCTTGGGTATCCCAGCGGCGCAATGCCGTCTGGTACCGCTTGGTCAAAAACGGGGCGAGATTCTATCCCGGCCTTATCCGCGAGCTCGAAGAGCTTGGCGAAACCGAGACGGGTTATTCCCGAGTAGGGGCCCTTCATTTGCGCCAAGACGCGGAGAAGCTCTCCGCGCTGGAGTCGCTCGCCCGCAAGCGCAAGGATGACGCTCCCGAGATCGGCGAGATTGATCTGTGCGATGAGGAGATGACGCTGTCGCAGTTCCCTCCGCTTGCGGAAGGCAGCCGCTCTGTACGAATCAGTGGAGCGGCGCGCGTCGATGGCCGAGCTCTCAGAGATGCGCTGATTCGCGCAGCGGTCAAGCTTGGCGCGAATTACCAAGTGGGCAGCGCAGCGCTTGCCTTCGAAGGCAGCCGGGTTATTGGCGCGACTATTGCAGATGCAAGGCCAGTCCATAACGGCGGTGACGCTGCGCAAGATAGCTTGGGGCCTGCAATCGGCGAGGGAGTCGTCGATCCACCCGAGACCGCAAGATGGAAGCACGGAGATGGATCTCACTCCGAGCAGGATCGTTTTGTCGCTGCCGACGTAGTGATTGTATGTGCCGGCGCTTGGGCCGGACCATTGCTGCAGCCGCTGGGCATTACGATGCGAGTCAGCAGGCAGAAGGCGCAGATCGCCCATCTCCGCCTCCAAGATCGGTCCGACACAGGAAGCTGGCCGGTCGTTATGCCTCCCTCCGACCAATATATGCTCGCGTTCGACGGCGGCAAAATCGTAGTTGGCGCCACTCATGAAAACGATCCGGATGGCGATGATACAAGGGTGACCGCCGGGGGCTTGCAGGAAATTCTGAACAAAGCGCTGGTTGCCGCTCCCGGCCTTGCCAATGCCGAGCTTGTTGAGACGAGGGTCGGCTTCCGCCCGTTTACACCGGGGTTCCTCCCCGTCTTTGGGGCCGTCCCCGGCTGGGACGGATTGCTAACCGCGAACGGACTAGGCTCGTCGGGATTGACAGCCGGCCCTTATCTGGGCTGCCAGCTTGCCCTATTGGCTCTCGGACTCCAGCCGGAGCTGGATCCTGCCGATTACGACGTTCGTTCGGCAATCGAATAAAAACAACGCCTCGGTTGCTGCCGAGGCGTTGTTTATGTGACCATATCAAAATGTTTTAAATAATCAAACTGCTGATGGCGAACGCAAAGCCCAGATAAACGCAGAACAACATAATGCCCACGGCTACGTTGCCCTTTACCAACTGATCCGATACTTTGAAGCCGGGAGTAAACAGATCGAAGATGAGATAGGCTGCAAGCAGACACACATACCCGATTGCAAACCATAATATCATGAACCAGATCGATGAGTTCGTATACGCCGCAACCCCGAGTACGATCGCCGTCGAGATGAATTTCCCGCCGAGCGCGAGGCCGACGGCGACGTTTCCTTTGCGCAGCTCCTCCATGTCCTTAAACGGCGTAATCCAATTAAATACGACCATCCCGATTAACTGCAAACCGATAATTACGATAACACTAACGACAATATTAAAGACGACCGTCAATTGGCCCACCCCCGAAATTTTGCATACGCCAGATCATAATCCGCGAAATCATGTACTTCCTCCAAATAAACGTTGACCGTCTTCGCCTTGGCGAGCGCATCGTAACGCTTATCATCGATCGGCTGCTTCATCCGGTTGCCCGTAGGCAGCTCCACGACGGCAAAGTTACGCACTTCTCCGTTGAATTCCGTCTTGTAGACGCCGACAAGATCCACCTCTGTAGTCAGCAGCAGCTTCAAATTATCCATATCGGCTTTCGCCGAATTCTCATCCTTAAACGTTTTGATCGTCCGCCATGCGGACAACCGAATCTCGTTCCGCTTTTGGGCATCCGTTATGATCTCGGCGTCCATAAATTGCAGGCCCCAAATTTTATCGCCCGTTGCATAGTTATTGTCATTGGGCATAAGCGTATTGTCCGGCAAGATGGTCATGTCGCTGCCAATCAGATCGCCGACCGTCCCTTCCACGATCTTGTAGTCCCACGGCACTTGCGCCACGTCGCTGACCGTCGATGAATCCGTCGACGAGTCGGTATGAAAGACGGACTTGGTGTCCGTGGAACAGCCCGCGAGGACCAGCGCAAGCGCCAATACCGGAGCCGCCATGAGTATGCCAATCTTTGGTCTCCGCCTTTTCTTTATCACGTGTTGCTCTGTCATCTATCTCACTCCTATCGGGATATAATGGCTGGTATTCCCCGTGATGGGACCGCCTCCCCGTCCCAGCAGGCCGCAGGGCTGGCCGTTAATGACGAACATGCCGATGAGCAGATGCAGCTCGCCGCGCGATGTATGCACGGTCGCCAGCTTTGCCCGCTTCTGGTATACGGTCGGGAACAGCACGCTTGTATCGTAGCCGTCCTGATCCTCCAGCTCCAATCCCCCCGACTCGTCGAACAGGCGCACGGAGCCGCCCTCCCGCCCGAACATGGACTTGGATACGTAGCTTCCGTCGAAGACGGGTTTGTTGTAAGTAGGCAGGAGATAACTCCCGATCGCATTCCTTTCTTCTTCATCAAACAATTGCCCAAGCTCATACAATCCCCAAACGACGGCCATAAGACCTTTCGTCTGCAGCAGGATAGCCGGCGGCAGGTTGAACAGCTTCAGCTTCCCGCTCTCGATGGAATAAGCCAAAGCATCTCCGCCCTCGTCCACCGCCATCCATTCCTTGGGATACAGGGCGAACATCCGTTCAATGACGCGTCCTCCGGCATCCTTTAGTTCGCCTTCATCCACGTACAGCTCCAGGCAGTCTCTGCACGCCACGTCCAGCCCGCTATGCCGGACTAACGCTTCGATCGTGCCGGAGTCCTCCGCATGCTCCCCATAAGCGACACATGCCGCCGTATCCGGACGTTCCTCGCCCCATGCGGCAGCCACAAGCTCCTTCATCCCGGCGTTGACCGTATCCACTCCAGCTTCCCCGCACAGCCAAGGCGTCGCGATGGAGGCCTCCACGTATCCGGTCGGGGTGTCGGCATTTAGCTCCAGCAGCTTGATCGTGCCGTCTTGATCAATGGCGAAGTCGAACCTTGCATACCGGCTAATAAATCCGGGCTCGGGCAGCGGCGTGCCGTCGACCATCTCCCATAGGATGGAGGGGATGCCAATCAACTCGTAGATGCCATGATTGCCATGTATATGACGAACCGCCTTATCAAATACGCGCCATAACATGACGGAAGCTTGGCGGAGCTCCTCGTACACGTTCCGGTCGAGCGCGACGATCTGGTCGATCCAATATTGTTCATCCTCGATATCCGCCCAGCCGAAGCCAAGCTCTTTTAACGCATCGACTCGTGCAGCTCGATCGGGATGAGGCTCTGTCAAAATCTCGAACGCCGGCTTCGTCATCCGCCGAACCCGCTGCTCTTGCCGCTCGACGTGCTCTTGGAGCCCGAGGAGCTCAGACTGCTGGACTTGCCTCCGATGCCGCCAGGCGAAGAAGATGTCGAACGTCTTGTAATCGTGCCGCTCGTGCTGGAGGTTTTAGGCTTGACCGACGTGCCAGCGACTTGTTTGTTCTGGAACGTGTCGCTGGTATAGCTCTTCGGCGTATACCGGGACTTGCTCGTCGAATAATAAGCCGGACGATTCTTATAGTAGCCGGACGACGAGTAGCTGCCGCCGTTATTAAAGAGCAAATGATATAAGAGCAAATCGTCCCAGCCAAAGCCGGAACCGTAATGATGGATGACGGCCGGGGAGTTTCCTCCGCCGCCGCTCGAATCGACAGGCTCTTCTTCTTTCTCCTCCAGCGACGGCATAGGCAAACTCCAGTCTACGCTCGCGTCGAAGTAGGCCTTAACCTCATCGGACGACCAGGATACAAGTTTAGGCTGTTCGCCGCTTGTCGTCGTTGCTCCCGTAGCGGATACGCCCGTAACTCCGAACACGGAGCTTGCGAGCAGCGCAATGCCGAGCGATGTGGACAATACCTTGACCGGCTTGCCTTCGGATGTAAATAACCGCGGCGAAGCCAGGCTGCCAGATTGTTGCTTCTCTTCGTGAGTCAATTCTCTCTCCTCCTCCTGCAAATGCTGCTATTGCTTCTTTCGCTTCCGTACAGCTTAGGACTGCATCGGGACAAGCAGCAGCTCCAGGCTGCCCAGGTCCACGTTCAAACGCCCTTCGATCGTCTCGTATTCGCGATCGCCGACGACGATATAATTGACATGCTCCAGCGCGGTAATCATATTCTTCGACCAGACTCTCTCCTCAATCTTGCGAAGCTCGCCTGTTGCCATTTTCTCCATTAATACCACATTCAGACCTTGTTCCACGATAGTGGCCTCCTTCGATTGTAGCTATTGCGAATTTGATTATACCTTATTACGAGTTGCCGCGGCAGATGTTTCACGCCAAAGGAAGGAAATGTGCGATTCAAGGTGAAACGGCTTCGGATGCATGAGGTGAGTTTTATCGCTATGTGGTCAAAACAAGGTGCCCAAGCAATCATCGTTAAATGATTGCTTGGGCACCTTGTTTGGCCATCGTGAACTTGTTTGCACGTACGAAAGTGCTATTCATTCCATATGATGTTCTGAATCGTGTCGTATATATCAGGATATACGGTCTCGCTTGCATTTACGTAATTGAGCACGATCTCCGCCCCGCCTGTATGTCTATATACTCTAATCGTTCTGCCGGAACCGATATCCGTACTCTCTCCGATGATCTCTAATAATTCTGCAAACGTCATCTCCGGCGTTACTTTCTTTAATTGCTCCGTCGTCACCGATTGCGCCTCCTGAGGCATTACTTCGACGACGATGCTCTCCATTAATCGGCCTCCAACGAACGGAAGAAGACGCCACACTCCCGGTTCGGGCAGCGCCATGCTGCTGGGTATACTGGCATCGGCATCATTAATAGCCCCGCCAAACCTTAGCCCCTCAATGACGGAAATCATTTGCTGCGTTCCCTGTTTAACCGCCTTCACTTCGAAGCTGCCTTCCAGCTCCGATGGCGCGCCCCATGCATGCCACATATATTTGTTAGGTTTCCTTGCGACAAATCCTGGATCGATAAAGCCGATCTTCCCCTCGATCCCCCTCATCTCGTAGCTCCCCGACGTAAATGTCGGACTTGGCGTCCAATCCGGTTCGCCGACTTCAAGCACGACGCTCGCGTAGTTGCTGCCGTCCAGCTTCACCTCGTATAGCCAAAGGCCGCCTATCGGAAGTGCGCAACGTACGACGTAACGCTCCATGTTCATCTCTGCTGAACTCGGCTCGCCCACAATAAACGGAGCAAGCGCCGTTACCCGTTCATTGGACCCCAAATGGATGGCTTCGATGGCAAGCTCTTTGCCTACGATTTCTTTTTGGACCAGCTTGGCGAAATGAAAGAGATACCCATACTCGCGGCCTGCCTTTAATTCCGGGTCGGGAAATACCTGGAGAAGCAGCTCGCCTCCCTCGTAATACGAGTTTCTAGACTCCAAATGCTGGGGATTATCAGTCCGGCCTATCATGTTCGGGGCGTAAAACAAGCCAAATACGATCAGGATCGACGTTGCGCAAACGAACGCGACTGACTTGAACTTCATACCCTTGCCCCCTCGCTTCCCGATTCGCGAACGTACGGCTCGCTTAATCGTTTCGTCGAATTGCCTGTCCGGGAACGGGTTTTCTTTTAGCGCGTTCTGCCAATTCGATTCGTTCGCCTTCATCCTATTTCCCCCTCGTCTCGAGAAACATCCAGCAGCTTGGACATGCTTTGCTTGGCTCGGGACAGTCTCGATTTGACCGTACCTTCCGCTACGCCCAGTACAGCGGCAATCTCAGCCATGGACAACTCGTAGTGATACGCCATAACCAATACTTCGCGGTGCTTGCGTTTAAGCTTTAACACCTTTGCCCAGACAGCACCTGCCTCCATTCGATCCATGACAACCTGTTCCGCCGAAGAGGTTGCGCCGGGGAGACTTCGGCTCAACGAATAATTGTCCATCGCCCTGACTTTTCGGAAAAAGGCGCTTCGAAGGTAATGCAGCGACTTGTTGCGCGCGATGCCGAACAACCAGCTTTTTACACTGGACTCACTTCTGTAAGCGTACATCCCGTCATAGGCCGCGATAAAGGTTTCTTGAGCAATGTCGTCGGCTGCATCCCTCCGGCGGGTCATGAAATATGCGAAGCGCCAGACCTCTTCTCCGTAAGTCCCCATTAACTCTTCCAACACTTCGGTCCGATCATAGCCCGGCGCAAGATAACGCAAATAATGTTCGCTCAGATCGCTCACCTAGGATCACCTCTGCCTATATGTTCCCTCTCGCATACGGAAAGTTCCTTTTTTTCATCATGGGATGTTTGGAATGAGTACCGTTCGTTTAACAATGATAAAAAGACATTCGCAGGGGGTGCGCGCGTTATGACGCAGCGACAACATATATGGTTTAGAAGACTCGCCGGCGCGATATTGGTGATGCTCCTGCTCTATTTGATCCATCTGAACCGGGGGTTGTTCGCGCCGATCGGCTCTATCTTTAACGCATTGTTTTTCCCGTTCGCCGCTTCGGTCATCATGTATTACATGCTCCGCCCCATCGTAGGTATGCTAGAAAGGCGAAAAGTACCGCGAGGTTTCGCGGTACTTCTCGTCTATCTGGCATCGGGCTTGCTGCTGACCATTATCGTGCTGACGGCGGGACCGTTCCTGCAATCCCAGTTCCTCACCTTCGTGGAGCAGGTTCCCGAGATGGTAAAGTTCGTATCGAACGGCATGGAGTCGTTAAAAGAAAGCCAAGAAACGCTATCGCCGGAAATTCGCGATGCGCTGCCGAATGTCTCGCAGGATCTCGGCGCCGAATGGAACCGGTACGCGTCTTCCATCGCGAACAGTCTGGTCCGGGCCTTCGGCTGGATGAGCAACGCGCTCGTCATGTTGAGTCTCGTGCCGTTCATCCTGTTCTACGCCTTAAAGGATGGCGATCAATTTTCGGCGAGGCTGCTGGAGCTCGCTCCGACAAACAGACGCGCGCGCGTTGCCGCGATGCTGCAGGAATTGGATGAGACCATCGCTTCTTTCATTCGGGGCAAAGCGGTCGTTTGTCTCATCGTCGGCATCTTGCTGCTTGCAGGTTATGCCATCATCGGACTGGAATACGCGCTTGTGCTTGCCGTCATTGGCATGCTGGCGAATCTCATTCCGTTCTTCGGTCCGTTTATCGGAGCTGCCCCTGCCGTGCTCGTCGCCTTGTTCCAGGATCCCGTCAAAGCGCTGTACGTCGTATTGATTACGGTCCTGGTTCAACAGATCGAAAACAATCTCATCTCGCCGCAAGTGATGGGACGCACGCTGGACATTCATCCCGTTACCGTCATCGCGCTTATTTTGGCGGCGGGCAGCGTGACCGGCCTGGTCGGCATCTTGTTCGTCGTGCCGGTGTATGCCGCGGCCAAGGTTATCTTCCGACACATTCGCGCCATGGTGGCGGAAGGGGATAACGTAACTTCCATGGGACCGAGCGACGTTGGCCCGCAATAATACTCCTGCGCCCCGCGAATCCCGGTATGCTCTAGCGGATTCGCCGCGCGATGGCCAGCAGATAAAGGAGGAACGCGGCGCAGACGAAGCCGATAAAGCCGAAGCCGCCGAACAGATCCATACCGGAAGCAAAGTAGCCGAAGCCGATCCCCGTTGCGACCAGCGCGGCGTTTAGGCCGAGCGACTGGAACGAATCGATCGTCGCCCGCATGCCGGAATCGATTCGGTGATGCAGATACCCCGCAGCCAGCGGCTCAATGACGCCCGCCGCGACACAAACGGCAAACAAGGCGATCAAGCCGGTCCAATCCCGCGCTAGCGCCAGGTATGCAAAGCCTGCCCCAAGCACAGCAGTAATAAGAATAAGCAGCGTTCCCAGCTTCATGACTTCCTTTAGCTTATAGGCGATCAGATTGCCTGGCAGCCGCGCGAAGAACAAGGCCGCCGAGAACACGCCAAAGGCCGCTACGGGAATGCCATGCCTCTCCAAATAAAGCTGCCAGAACTCGTCGACAAAATTGATCGCCGCGCCCGTCATGATGCCGGTCAGAATGACGGGGTAGATGCCGGGATGCCGCCGGAAAAACGCAAGCGATTCCTTTACGTAGACGGCAATCGGAAACGATGCGGCTTCTCCTTCGCCATCGCCTCTGGACGGCTCGCGAAGCGTCAGCGTAAAGCCCAGCGCGATCAGCATACTGGCGAAGGACAGCCAATAATTGAAGGAGAACCCGAATTTCCCTGCCAGCAGACTGCCGGACAATGCGGCAATCGTAATGGATACGATGTCCAGCGCGTTCATTCGCCCGACAATTCGCTCGAAAGACGATTGCATGCCGTCCTCCTTCAACGAATCGTACAGCATCGCGTTATCCGCTCCGCTGCTTGCGGACGCGGCAACCGCCGTCAGGAGGACAACAAGGGCGAAATGCCAGAACTCCGTAGAAAACAAGAGCAGCAAAAACTCCAGGCAGCCGATGACGGCAGCTACGAGCAGCATGCGCTTCCTGCCCCATTTGTCCGCAATGATGCCCGTTGGAATTTCCAGCACGACAATCGTCAGAGCGAACAGAATTTCCGTCATGACGACCATGGGAATCGTCATGCCGCGCATTTCCCAGAACAGACGCTCGATCACGTATGCCGGAATCAGGCTTTGGAAAAAACGGATCATATAAAGTTTGGTAACGTTGGACATGGTTGTGCTCTAAATCCCCTCTCTATTAAACATGGCGACGGGTTGTCATCATGCTGGAGGCGGGGCACGAGCACATGCCCTGGATTAGCAAGGAGGACGAATGGTAACCATCGGACGCAGCTCCTTTCCGGAATTAATAAATGTGATGCCGGTTATCACAAAAGTTTACATCAAAAGGCTTAACCACTGTTCCTCCGTAATGGGGCCAAAATAATAAGGAAGATCCAGCGTCTCGGTCAATTGTCGGAGCGCCGCAGCGTCATACTTCGTTCCCGCAAGCTTGGCCGCAACCTCCGCGCTGTCGCCTCTACCGAAATAATCGCCGTAGATCGCGGCTTCCGAAATGCTGCCGTCTTCGACCTGGAGACGGACGTCGAATGTGCCTACGCCTTCGATCCGCTTGCGCTGCTGAACGTTAAACGCAGGGGAACGTCCATAGTTCCATTCCCAGCTCCGATACCGCTCATCCGCCAGCTTATGCACCTTCTCCCAATCGGCTTCCGTCAATTCATACGCGGCAGGTTCTCCGCCCCGATCCTCGAAGATGGACTGCAGCAGCGTCTCGCGGAATTGCTCCACCGTCATGGGTTCCGGAAGGAATTCCGAGATGTTGGCAACCCGGCTGCGAATGGATTTCGTTGCCTTGGACACGTATTTCTCCGCGTTGACCTTGAGCGCGGATACGACGTTCTCGATCTCCGAGTCGAAGAGAAGCGTGCCGTGGCTGAACATTTTGCCTCTCGTGTGGAACTGCGCGTTCCCGGAAATTTTGCGCTCGCCCACCTGCAAGTCGTTGCGCCCCGTCAGCTCCGCTTCCACGCCCAGCTTGCGAAGCGCCTTCACGACGGGCTCCGTGAACTTCCTGAAGTTATGGAACGAACCCCCGTCATCCTGCATGATAAAGCTGAAATTCAGGTTGCCGAGATCGTGATAGACCGCTCCGCCGCCCGACAGCCTGCGCACGACGTGCAGCTTGCTTGCCTCGACGTATTCGGCGTTGATCTCCTCCACGGTGTTCTGATTTTTGCCGATGATGATGGATGGTTCGTTTATGTAAAACAACAAATAGTCGTGCTCGCTCGGCAAGGAACGGAGAATATACTCCTCCAGCGCGAGGTTGATCGCGGGATCTGTGATCCCCTTGTTGCTGACGAAACGCATGGGATGTCCTCCTTGGATGTTCTAGGGTGTGCCTAGAGTCTCTTCACGGAGATTATACCTCTCGCGAGGCTGACGTTCAATGTCGTCCTGCGTCTTGTTGCCCTGCGGCTTGTCCCCGCAGTAGATCGTTCGCTATACTATTTACAAAGCAACGTTGCGGCATAAAACGCAAAAAAAGGAGCTGAAAACTATGGCATATCGCAGGTTGGGAGAAAGCGGACTGAAGGTATCCGCGCTTGGACTAGGTACCAACGCCTTCGGCAAGAGGGCCGACGAGCGGACGTCCATCGATATTATTCACGCGGCGCTGGACGCCGGCATTTCTTTTATCGATACGGCCAATATTTACGCAGGGACGGAGTCGGAACGCATCATCGGGGAGGCGCTCAAGGGTCGCAGGCATGAAGCGGTTCTGACGACCAAGGCGGGGTTGCCGCGCGGATCGGGCGTATATGAACGCGGATCTT
Organism: Paenibacillus sp. MY03; assembly: GCF_002165585.1. Classification (NCBI taxonomy): domain Bacteria; kingdom Bacillati; phylum Bacillota; class Bacilli; order Caryophanales; family Paenibacillaceae; genus Paenibacillus; species Paenibacillus sp. MY03. The sequence goes on from NZ_MXQD01000069.1 coordinate 46,392, forward strand.
CCCGCAGACACCTAATGGGCGAACTGGAGGGCAGCCTACGCAGGCTGGGAACGGACTATGTGGACTTGTACCAAATTCATACGTTCGATCCCGAGACGCCGCTGGAGGAGACGCTGCGGACGCTCGACGACATGGTGCGTTCCGGCAAGGTGCGTTATATCGGAGCTTCCAACTACCACGCGTGGGAGCTGATGAAGGCGGTCGGCATCAGCGACCGTCTGGGACTTGCCCGCTACATCTCCATGCAGACCAGCTATTCGCTGGCCGACCGAACGCCTGAGCGCGAGCTCATCCCGATGTGCCAGGACCAGGGACTTGGCATCATCCCGTACTTTCCGCTAGCCGGCGGCATCCTGACGGGCAAATACGGCACGCCCCAGGAGGCGCCGGCCGGATCGCGCGCCGACACCGATCCCGGCTTCCGCCGTTTCCTCGGCGAAGCAACGGTGACGCTGGCGCGGCAGGTAGCGGCGCTCGCGGAGGAGCTTGGCACGACGCCAGCCGCGTTGTCGCTGGCCTGGCTGCTGCGCCGCCCCGCCGTCTCGACGGTCATCGTCGGCGCTACGCGGGTCGAGCAGCTGCGGAGCAACCTGGCGAGCCTCGAGCTGCAGCCGGACGACGCGATCTTGGCGCGGCTGGACGAGATCAGCGCCCCGTTTCGGTCGGGCGAGCCGTTCGCGTTGTATCGGTTGACGTAGGGGTTGCGGATCGGTCGGCAAGGAGTCGCAGAAAAAAATCCATCGGCGTTCAGAAACGCCGATGGAGTCAAAATGTAGGCGAACGAGCTGCTGTAGGCGTTAATAACGCCGATGGAGCCAAAATGTTGGCGAATGAGCTGCTGTAGGCGTTAATAACGCCGATGGAGCCAAAATGTACAGAAATTTTGCAAAGAGCTAGCCTACCTAG